>NZ_JANPCM010000177.1:0-25697 GCF_031430955.1 Ferruginibacter sp. | reverse complement strand
TGTTTATCTCCACCACTAAAATATTTTCGTTTACCTTTTTTACGATTGCTATAATTTTTTCCTGTAAAGAAATTAATGTTTTTTCTTCCGTGCCTGGATAATCTTTACTAAGGTTTTCAATCAGTTGCTGTATTTTGTTTTCTTCGTTTTTAAGGGGAAAGTTTAGTAAGACTGGTAATACCACCTGTAATATTTTTTTTCTTACTGCAATCATTTGGCTAAAGGGAATTATTTTTTTAATTGCAAGAAATAAGTTTTCGAGATCTGTTTTTACTATTGGAATATTGTCCGGAAGTACAGCTAAAATAAAAAAATCATCAAACTGAATTATCAGTCTTTCTATTGCTGCAGGTTGAAGTGCAGCAGTTTCAGTTAATTTTTCAATAAAGTATATTTGGTTATTTTTAATTGCACCAATTAATTCCGCTTGCCAGTTTGCAAAATTAATTCCCTGTAAAGCCCAGGGCATTTTTCCTGTTGAAAGAAAATAAAAAAACTGCTCAATACAGTTAGTTTCTTTATCAATTATTTCAATTTCAGGCAACGCACTACCAATTTTTTTGGAGACATTGATGTTTTTTATTTTTTCAGTAAACCCTGCTATACATTTTGCAATAAATTCTTTTTCCAAATCACTATTACTGATATTGCCCAGATCAATTTCAATTTTATTAATCCTTATTATTTCATCCTTATCGAACTGAGTTGATAATATTTTATCGAGCCTGCCAATTAAATCTTCTTTAACCAATTTATTGCAGCGCTGGTGCAAAGCATAGCTTTCTTCAATACTTTGTACTTGCAACTCTAAAGAAAATTTTTTTATGGTGTGCTGAATGCTTATCATTTACATTGTTGCATTTTATTTTTTTATTAATTTTTTTGCTTCTGTAAACCAGTCTTCTTTAATGGTGTGTGGCAACCTGCCCATTTCTTTTGCCAGTTCAGGAATGTCAGCAGCATTTAAAATGGCAAGCTGTTTATAAGTTGCAATACCCATTTTATTTAGTTCTGCTTCAATGCTTTCACCTATGCCTTTTATTTTTTTTAAATCATCTTTGCCTGCAGCCTTACCAATTTTATCTATCAATGATTGTTTACCTTCTTTCTCAACCATTTTAATTGCTGCTTCAATCCAAGATTTATCAATTGCTTTTACATCTATTTTCATCATTGCAGCCATAACCGGGATATCTTTTTCGATTAACTTACTTATTTGTGAATACGACTTTATGCCAATACCATTTAAAGCCGTTTCCATTTTTTCATCTATGCCCCGTATATTTTTTAAATCATCAGTTTTTGTATCTGCCGCTGTAACCCTCTCCAGTATTTTTTTCCACTCTTCTTCTATTTTTTTTCTATCGTCAGCTGGCGGTGGCGGAGGTGGTGGTGGAGGTGGTGGTGGTGGAAGTTTTGTTTGCTTAGGTTCTCTTACAACCATAAAAGGCAATTGAAAATCTGCCACTACAACGCCGGGGTTTTGTTTACTTTCCCCATCATGCAGTAAAAGAAATGTATAACCTTTTTGCACGCCGCATACATGTTCTATTCCGTAAGCTGCAAATTCATCATCTCCGGCAGGCTGTGTAAATAAATTATTTAACTCTTCAAATGTTATGGAGACAATATCAAAGCTCAGCGCATATCTTTTTCTTAAATTTTTAATTGCAGTTTCAGCGTCTGGCATTTTCATTCCGGTGTGGCCTTCTATCCTGTAAAAAGGATACTGCTGCAACGAAAACACAAACGGATGTATTACCGCATCTAAATTAGTGTAGCCGGGTATTTCTTTATTGAAAAAAGAAAGCTGGTGATCTTCCCTGTTGTGTTTAGTTGATAAATAATGCCAATAGTTTTGTATAGCGTAAGGACTATTGGAAAGATTGTAATAAAAAGGAATAGTTTGCCTGCCCAGCAACTCATTAAACATGCGGCCCGGTGTAATGCGTACGGGCAATTTTGGATCTTGACCTAATTTTTTTTCTCCTTCAATCTGTAATACATCATAATAATTTTCGTCACTAAAATCATCCAGCTCCCAATCGGGTACAAAAAAACATTTCATCATAATTACCATGCGCCAGTGTAAAAAACGTATTTGCTGCAGGCGGTTGGCATTACCGTTATACACCGGTGGCTGTAAATATTCCTGGCGAAAAATGGAAGGCTGAAAGCTAACTTCTTCTTTTATCCTGCCCAGCATTAAATGGCGTGGAAAACATTCTGTTCCTGTACAGCAATCGTTTACAAGTTCGTACAATTCATCCAGTAATTCATTATAAGTATCAATTAAATCTTTTACAAAATCATAAAAGTATTGTATGCTTTCCACCGGCTTACGGTTCTTTTTATATACAGCCCATTTTTTATTGATGAATGTAAAATAATTATTGAAAATTTTTATATTGTGCATTTGCAGCCCCGTTTCTGTTGCTGTATCCTTATTAAAGGGGTTACAGGGTGATTTTATTTCGGCCTCATTGTTTTTATCCTTACAATGGCAGGCATCAATCATACAACCAAAATGGTTATGGAGCTTGTCTATTTCATCATCTAAATTTTTAAGCGCCTCATCAATTATCAATTCATATTCACTAAAGTATTTTTCATTTCTTTTTTCGGGTGTTATATCTGTAAAATTAAAATTTGGTGAAAGATTTTCTGCTGCACTGTCGCCAACATTTAAATCCCCAATATCCACACTGCCATAACCAAAGCGGCGTATTGTGATGGCTTTGAGCAAATATTTTTTATAGACTGTATTGTACAAATCTTCATCGCCGGGTAAAGCGTTTTTTGATTCTTTATTAAATATTGAAATATCTTCTTCTTCTTTTGGCTGGGTTTTTATGCAATGTGTATCCGCTATGCAGCCGCATTTTAATATTGACCACATCTCCATTTCATCAATCAATAAAATGCGTACGGTCATTTTTGCTTCGTCTTCCAGGTACAGCATTACTACCTTACCTTCTAAAAAAGGTTTTTCTACGGAATCAATATTTTGAGGAACGATAGAAGTTGCGCCGTCTTCCCGGTGTTCCAGTAATTCGAAGACGGTGCATTTTTTATAAGCGGCGCCGGGCTTGCAATTGATGAGGGTATTAAAATAATTATTAGGGTCGGTATATTCTTTATAATATTTTACGGTTTTATCTGCAATACAAATTACATGGCCCTGTGAGGTAACGCCGATACCTTTTGTAATACTGATAAAACATTGTGAATCCCTGAAAATTTCCAGGCCGCAAACAATGCCCATACCCAGTAATTTAACACGGGTAACCTGGCTGGAGGAAAGATTGGTAATATCGCCGCATGTTGTCATTTTAAAATTATTTTTAATTGTAGTTATAGTTTTTAGTATCAGCAGGTGCTGTATTATTTAAACACGGGTCTCCCATTTCACGGATGCTGAATTTGCATTGTTTCATAATTTGCACCAAACTGTTTACATGTTGTGTCAGCTCTCTTTCGTTAGGTTTTTCCAAAGCATTTTCGTACAGCCATTGCAGGTAAGCTGTTTCAAACTGGTACATTTCTTTCGGACTCATCCAGCAAAAACGCACGAGTATATGTGCAGGCGTTTCCCTGCGAACCAATTGCTCAAACTGGTATTGTGCGTTTATATTATTTTTAAACTGCGGTAACCAGTTGGGTACTGCTACTGTTATCCAGAATGAATAACCATCTTCAATTAATAAATCAGTCGGAGTTTGTTTAACTTTTCTTGCCAGCATATCCTGCACTATAACTGGATCGAACAGTGGCGTAAAATCATCATCTTTGGGACGCAATAAAATATGTTCTACAATATGAAAACCTTCAATGCTACAGCAATCAGGAAAAGCTGACAATTCAATTTTTTCTTTTAATGCAGTTGCGTCAGCAGGTTGCATCAATTCGCTCTGCAATGAAATATTATCTTCCCTGTCTTTTACCTGCACCCGTACATGGCCATTAACGGGAGGATTCGAGTTGCCAATATTCCCCCGGAGAATTTGTTCTTTTAAATCCCTGGCATCTTTTTCTGCATTTGCTTTTTGTTTATAATCTTTTACTCCATCAAGCAGCATGTTTCCTGACTCATCATCTAAACGCAGGCGGTAAGCCTGAACTTTACCTGAAGTAATAACACGGTAAGCTTTTATTTCAAACTCCGGCGGACAGGTTAATGTTTTGCGTCTATAATCTTCAAAACCTAAATACATACAAACCCTTTTCTTTAACCCGGCAACATTGCAGGTATCCCACACATCGGGCTTGCCACAATCGAGTGCCTTATAATTAAATGCTTTTCCTCTTTCGCTGCCCAGCTCGGGAATATGTTTTAAAAAAGCAGCTTTATCTTTTAATGTTTTATCAGCAATTTGAATACCTTCTTCAGTTGCAGTGCATGCACATTGTTCTTCGTAAACTTTTATTGCGTAAGAAGAAAAAGATTCGCCAAAACGTGCCAGCAAATGATCTAAAAAAATATTTTTACGGTGCTTACGTTTTGTTTCTGATTCGATAATTTCTTTTAAGCGTTTTACATAATCATTATTGCCGTCTGCAATAAATGTTTGCCAGTCATCGGCAGTACCTCCTTCAGGAAATGCTTTTATTAAATCTTTTACTCCTGGAATGGTATATAAGGTTTGATAAAAATAAGAATGCTCTTCGGGCTGGCTTATGGAAAGTAAATCTTTAACTCTTGACAATTGCATAAGATAATTAGCCAGTAACTCATCAAACAACATTAAGTATCCTTTTAGTTGTTTTACCTGCGCCTTTCTTTCTGTACTGTCGTTTTCTATTACCTGCCCTTCGGCAATTTTATAAGTAAAAGGAAATTCGTTTTGTATGGTAAAATATTCCTGCAGGTTACGTTCTGTACCGGCCTCTAACAACGGTTTGTCTTTTGATTTTTTTACAGGCTGGTATAATTTTTTATTCAGCTCAATACGCTCTCTCAGTTTTCTGTCATCAGCAAAAACACAATCAAATCCTTTTTGAAAAGAAATAGCAGAACATGCCAAAACCAATTTGGGTTTATGATAAGGGGCAATTTTTAAACACCATTTTTTATCCGGGCCTTCTTCAATTACCTTATAGCCGTCGCATTTTTTAATCACTAATTTTTTAATGCCGGCCACACCACATACATCCATAATTACCTGCCACAAATCCGATACATAAATTTCTTTACGTAGCTGTGCTTTGTCCAGTTCTGCATCATCAATAAAACCATTACATAAAACCGGGCCTTCAAAAATCTCTTCACACAATTTTTTCTTTACTTCATACATTTCCTTAAAACTGTAAAACGGAATAGTAGGTGTAAGAAATTCCTGAATGTAATAATAAATATCACCAGCCACTTTATTTACATCTGCATCGGGGCATAATTCCACCTGTGCCTCAATACCAAATTCAGTTTCTTCAATTACATTGATGGTTACAAAATCTTCGCAAAGGTTACGGTGGCGCCATAATTGCTGCCAGGCGCATTGTGTTATATCATTTACTGTGTCTAAATCTTTGGGGTCAACATCATCTTCTAAATCAATGTACACATCGTATAATCCATTTAATTTAATTTCTTTTAATTTATCAGTATCTGCATCGCCGGTGGGGTTTTTAAACCTTGTAAGCCAATCCTGGCCCAATTTATTTTCTGCAACTAATGGCATTTCCTGGTGCGTTGTTTTTACCAGCCAGGCATTTTTTATTCCATCTAAATCAATTAATATTTTTCTAAAATCATTTACTGTAACAGGGTTGCAGGTTAAAATTTCCAGTGCATCAAAATATTGTTTTTCGCCAGCATGATTACTGGCCGAAGCCAAAATATCTTCAATAGAAAAATTAGTGCGGTAACCCAAATCTGTAATGGCATAACAAAGCACTTCCATTATGGTAATGCCGGGGTCGTGCAAATTATAATCTGTCCATAATTTGCTGCCCATTTTTTCAAAATGTTTTATACCAATGTCACGTAGCACTGCAAAATCCATACTGGCAAATGGCGGAGGCGTTTTAGATATGGTGATGTTCTCTGTCATTGTTTGTTGTTTTAGCAATTATTTTTTTTCATCTGCAAATTCTTTCACCGGTGTTACACTGCACGCAGGGCATGGATCATTCTCATTATAAGGAACAAACTCAATGGTATGTTCATACTCCTGCCCTGCATCAATTAAATTGTATGATGTAAGAATAGAACGTGATGTTGTGGGAATTATCCAATCGGCATCATAATCGGGTTGCGCTGTTCCATCTTTATAATGTACTACTTCAAAACCCAAAACCACATCTACATATTTTCTTTCTTCAATAAAATTTAAAATGGCAGATTTATGATAGGTGGAACCAAAGTTTATTTCCTTATTGGTATCAAATGCCCAGGGAGAAAGAAATTTTTTTAAATCTTCGTTCAATACATATTTGTAATAGGCCACATCAAGCCCTTCGTAAAAACGAACACAGGTTTTTACTTTTAGCGGCTCGTACAATGGGTTTAGTACCTGCAAATAATCCAGCCTGGTTGTATATGCAGATGCAACAAAAAGATTAGTACGTTTTTTAAGAAATACTTTTATTTCGTCCAGCATGCCGATGGGCACCCTTGGTTCTAATTTGTTAATCGCATTTTTATTGGTGAGGTCCGGAATTACAGAAACTGTTACAAAGCCCGGTGAAATTTCTCTTAACTTAACAATGTTGGGTTGCAATAAATTTTCGGCAATACCTGTATGATTAAGGCATTTTACTTTATGCAATTGCGGAAATGCCTGCAGTACCAAACGTTCGTAATCCCAGATACAAATAGCCCTGTTTTTATGGCGCAGCCTTTCGCTTATTCTTGTATAAAACTGGTAATCGTTTTCGGGCAGGCGGCCATCAAAAGAATAATAAGGCTGTTCTAATTTTTTTATTGCCGCACGGCTGTCGATAAATTTTGAAATTATTTTTGCCGGTAATGGTGCAGCTAAATGCGATAGTGAATTATTATTATTTTCAAATTCAGCAATACCAGCCTGTGCAATAATTGCAACTAAATCGGGCAGTGCGGCAATGCGTTGCAGGCCAAGCATAGCATCGCTGTCGGTTGTTATCAATAAATCTTCATGCGCCACAGCCCTTAGCCAGAGTAATTTTGAATTGAGGATAGTTGTTGCTTCGCTTGTTATTGCTTTGGGTAAACTAAATTCTATAATGCCGGATTTTAATAAACTTTTCCGGCTGCTTTCGTCTGCCCTTGTATGGTCCTGAATTTCGAAAGGTTTAAAAGCCACCCATTCGTTATTTACCAAATAACTCCATTCCATATCCGGTGGTGCAAAACGGTTATCGCCTGTACCATCTAAAACCTGGAAGAGTATATTTACTTTCTCTTCTTTTTCAGCATCTTTTAAACCAATATATAAATTGCCTTGTGTAAATAATGTAGCAGCAGCATTGTTAAACTGTGGTAACAAAAACACTTCGGCAACTTTATCAATTTCCATTTTATTATAACCAAACGGAGTGATATGATAAAATTGTTCGATAGTAGCATTGTAATTGTTTGCACCAAACAATGTTCGTTCTGTAGAAACATAAAACAATGAGGTGTTTTTTGCCTTTGGTGTGTAAGGTTCTTTAATAAGTTTTGTTGCATCGGTTATTGGTTCTTTCACACCGATCACCGCTTTCATTAATGCCCTTGGATATTCATCATGCAAAAAATCAGTTGGCGTTAAAGCCATCCGCATAAAACCCCTGCGTACATTAACATTATAATCTGCAAAATCATTTATATAAGGATCCCTTGCAAAAGAACGGAGTTCGAAACTGTTTTGCAATTGTGAAAGATCTTTTGCATTTAAATCAGCACCGGCACCAATGGTTATTACCGGTGTACCATTGCCATTATCTTCTTTTTTTATTTCGCCTAAAGCAATAATTGTTTTACCCCTGAAATTGGTGTTGAATAAATTTTGATTGCCATTAGGAAAAATATCCTGGTATTCACCACCACTTAATATTTCTGCTTTGGTTGTAAAAGACTGGTTGGAGATACCTGTTGTAATATAGTTGGCATAGTGAGTGGGAAAATCTACAGGTTTTGCAGCCCACTCCATTTGCACGCCAACAAAATCTAATTTTTTTTGAAACACTTCTTTACTGCCAACATAAAAATAAGAACCGTTGTAAGGCCTTGCAGTAAAGGGTTGTATTTCTTTTGAATTATCCAATATAGCAGTATCGTTCTGCACAACAATATCTTTCATGCCATAAGCCGCCACTTTTATATCTGCGCCTTTTATTTGTAAATTTTTTATGGTATTATACTGGCAGCTAACGGCACCATTAGCATCAATATTATTTTTAACCAGTGTTTTTATTATGGGCCAAGTAGAATTTATATCAGGATTTTTTTCATCAGTTTGCAAAGTTGTAAAAGGTAAAGCTGTTGTGTTTGCAACAAAGAAAAAATCCAGTTCCTTCCTGATTATATCGGCCCTGTTAACATACACCTGTTTTATTGCCAGTATATCATTACGTATTTGTAAAATTTCTTTTTGCAATGCAGCCAGGTATTCCGCATCTGTTGCTGCAGTGGTAACTGTGCCTGCTTTTTTTGTTTTTTTTGCAGCTGCTGAAATGGTGATTGCCCCGTCTGTTAAAAACGAAACCACCATGCCAGCATCTGCTTTTTCAACAAATTCCATCAGTGCATTTATATCAAAATTATCATCGGACTTTTTTGCGGCTTTAATTGCAGCAGCTGTTTCGGGTGCTGCTGTTTTTAATGCTGCAGTTTCAGGATACAATTTTTCATACAGCTCTTTCAACGCATCCAATTGCTTATGTATAAAACTGCTTACTTTATTTTTATTTTTTTGATACAGATCGTTTAAAAGCGGATAGCGCAATAAAATCCTTTCCAGCACTTCATATACATTTTCAATTTCAATCCATTCTTTACCCGAGCTGTAATACACTCGAAAAGAATTTGCCTGCCGTATCAAATCTTCATACTCTGCAATAGTCTTGCCGGGCATTGTATCTTTTAGTTTATAACTTATCATACCGGCACGTAATCCTTCTTTTAAAAAAAACATAGGCGATGCCAATGCAAAACCAATTTCATCTTTTGGGCTTTCACTGCTGCCTAACGATTTAAAGTGTGCCTGTTCGTCTTTATTAAATGCTTCTGCAATACCATCTTTACTGTCTGCTTTTACTGCAGCATGCACCACACCGGTTGTTTCATTTATATAAACTGTTTTTATTTCTTCCACTTTTGCCTTATTCACTATCACTTCTTCCATTAAAGCATATACCATTTGTTTACTGGTATCATCTTTACCACCGTTTAGTAAAGTACCTTCTTCTATTAAATGGGTATGAAAATTTTTTGCCAGTTCAAATATTACATGCACTTTATCGGGCACTTCTTTCAGTTTATGCAGGCATAAAACTTTTTCGTAGTAGTATAAAAGATGAGAACGTGTTAACGTATTTAAGTGATCGATGGCATATTGAAAAAGATATAAAAAAGTAAGGAACAAAGTAACATGCGGCTGATGGGTATCATTATTTGCAATGCAGTCTTCAAAATAAATTTTTGCCCTTTGCTTTATTTTAACCAGCTCAATAAAAAATATATAAAATAAATTTTTTAATGCCGCAAGGTCAAATGAATTGTCAGGGTAAATACAATCGTACCCTTCCTGGTCCAGTTGCCAGGCTTTGGTACAAATACAAAAATTGTTATTTGGGGTTGCGATAAAAGGGCTGTAGTCATTCAGGGGGGCAAGGCTTCCTTTATCGTATCCAATTAATTTGATAAGTGCATCCTGTTGCTTATTATCAATAATGGCAAGATGCAAATTATTTTTAATTATCGTGATGATCTCTTCTTTTAATAAATGCCCATCGGGTAATCTTTTACAGGCCATTTGTATGCGGCGTGCAATGCTGTAAATGAGGTTAATAATTTCATCATAATAACCTGGCAGTGGATCTACTTCGCATGCATCTTCAGGTTCGCAATCTTTTTTTGTAAAATAATTATTTACCTGTTCTTCTAAATTTTTAAACGCAGTTTCAATACTATCCGTATCAATAGTGGCTAAAAGTGCCAGCAAAATGCAGGGATCATTTTCATAAAAACAACTCCAGTCGCCCTCAGGTTTATTTTCGGTGTTAAAATAATTAATCAGTTTGCTGTACTCCGTTGCAAACGAAAGTATGTCTTCAGTTTTCCTGTCATCAATCTTTGCATTTTGCGGCAGCAGCGCTTTAAGTAAACGTTCTTTCTGGCTGGTGCCATCTCTCTGTAACGGGTTTTTTATTATTGCACACATAGTTTTTATTTTGGCTGTTGTTCAGCTTCTTTTAAATAAAACGGGTACACTAAATTGTACCTTGAGTTAGTGGTACGAATTACATACTCCATTTCTATCAGTAATAAACCTTCCAGCACCTGGTCGGTTTTTATATCTATTTTTTTAAGGTCGATCCTTGGCTCGTGGTAGAGAATTGCTTTTTCGATCAGGTCTTTTACAAAAGTGATGAGTGATGTATTGATAGGCTCAAACAACAGCACATCTAAATTGCAGCCATACTCGGGCTGCATAATTCTTTCGCCATGCCGGGTAGATAAAAGGATTTTTAAACTCTGCTCAATATCTTCTTCGTCGGATACCATTTGTACCCTGCAGGGATTTTTATAAAATGCTGGAGGGAAAGACCAGCCTACACCAAGAAAAGATTTTTTTGCTTCCATAAACTTTACTTTTTTAACGCAGAGAAAAAGAGATAAAGAGATTTCGCTGAGTTAATTTGAAATAAAATACGTTATCTACCCTCCAATCATCACGGTAAAACTTCCTACTGTTATTGAACCTCCGTGCGCTGTTGTATCTCCCATTCTTGCTGCAGGCATTCCTCCAATTAATACTGTTGCCGAACCTTTTACAATACTATCGGGCGGGCCCACACAGGTTAATAAATCACCCATTCTTGCTGCAGGCTTTCCTTCAATTAAAACAGTTATACAGCCCGGCGGATTTACTGGTCCACCAACATGCGGCACCGGCGGTGTTCCCGGTGTTGACATTGGGCATGTATGCATATCTCCTACTCTTGCTGCGCCTGGCATAAAATATTTTTAGTTAATCATTACTGTTCCGCCTTTTATTTCTGTTTGTCCGCTGCTTTGCATTGCTGCTTTTGTATTTCCTTTTGCCGAAAATTCACTGGTTGCCTCTGCTTCTATTTTTACCCCTTTAATGCTTACATTATTGGCTGCTTTTAAAATCAGGTCTTTTGTACTCTCCACAGTTATGCCATCACTGTTCATGGTTATCTTATTATTATTCTGATCCTGCAATACAATACTTCCTTCATCATCATTAATTATAATTATATTTTCTGCCGGTGTTTGCAGGGTAATAATTTTTTTATCATCATCAAAAGTCAATTTCAATTTGCTACGGGTTACAAAACCCTTAATATGGTTATCATCTTTTTCTGGAAACACATCAGTGGGTACAGGCAATGCGCTGCTGTTAAACATCCCCAGCACTACTGCATGCCTTGGATCATCATTTATAAATCCTACAATTACTTCATCATTTACTTCGGGCCTGAAAAAAGAACAGCGTTCGTTACCGGCATCTACACAAGCCACTCTTGCCCAAATACCATCTGCAGCTGCATCAATTACGGGTACACGTACCTGAATTCTGTGTTCTCCATCGGGGTCATTTTCTAACTGCGTAACAATACCAATTTGTAAACCCGATATTGCAGGGATTAAACCTGCTGCCGGTAAACCTGATACATCATCTTCCTGCGCAAACCATTTTGTTGTAAGGCCTACATTAATATCAGTGTACCAGTTACCATCGCTGATGCTGTGGCGTACGGTTGATACAAATGCAATTCCATTAAACCTGTCGCCTACTCCCTGCAACTCTACCAAACTGCCGGGCTTTACCTCTGCAAAGCCCAAAAATTTTACACGCCCTTTTATTTTTGACAACTTGCTTTTTAATAATTGTGTACTTGCCCATCCCCGCAATTCCTGGTCGTTTATACTACCGGAGTGAAATAATTTATAGGTATCCAAACCTAACACCCCCGATAAATTGCTGCTGCTGATATTGCCGCCTTCCTGCAGTACCGGTTCCACTGCATCCTGTTCGGATAATTCCTGGTTGGCATAATTCCATCCCGATGCTGATACACCAGCATACTGATAAGTGGAATCCATCATCGCTTCCAGTTCTAAAATATTTCCACCATACTGCAACAGTGCAACAGGCTGTTGTGTAAAATCTGGTTTTTTAATTTTTACAGTTCCATCATCAGGCATTACTAATTTGCCGCTCACTTCTGCACGGCAAACAATAAAATCCCAGTCGGTTGAATAATACTGTACCACTTCCTTGTGCGTTGCATCAGTTGCATCTGCAGTAACATCGCTTTGTATGGTGTAAGTGTTCAAAATTTCTTCTATCACATCTGTATCCCTGCTGTCAAAAAAATATTTATTTTTTCTACCCGCTGTTGTTTTTACCACCACATCTTTACATTCTATTTCTAATAAAGAATGCCTGTCCCTTAAAATTTTTATTCCGTGTTTTACAATAATGCCTTTAAAAATGGTGCTCTCATCAGTATGATAACCGGCTTGTATTTCAATTTCGTTTCCCGGTTTAAAAGTATCCCGGTTACTTACTGCAAAATCTTCTGTTGCCACATCGCCATCCTGTATAATTAATTTTGCCCAGGGAATTTTATTTACTTCTTTATTAACTGCAACAGACACCACGCCAATTTCGTTACCCACCGGCGCCCCGTTTACCAAAATGGAAAACGTTACGAGGTCGGTATTTTGTTGATTGGGTAAAAGGCGGAGGTTGGGCATATTTATTTTCTTGAATAATTTTTTCGCAATCGTTTTTATTTATTAATCCGTCTTCAATAATATTTCAATAAGTTCAGTATGGCAAAGGCTTACAGTTTTTAAATAATCACCTATACTTTTACAAATATTACTTCATCAACTTTATTTACTTTTTTCGATGGGAGGGAAAACAATTTTATCCCCCACTTTTAATTTTCTAAAATTATTAAGGTTGTTTACCCTGGCCAGCTCCATATAATATTTTGAATCTTTATAAATATTATAACTCATTAGATCCAGTCTGTCGGTGGCCGTAATTGTTCTTACATGTGTTACGTCTGGTGAGCTGAGAAAATTTTGCAACTGCTCCAGTGCCGGTGTCGTGTATTCTGTAAAGCTTGCTTTTAATGTTGCCCTTAGCGGTGTTCCGTCCGGACGAAATAAAGTATAATCAATAGTTAATGATGTAAGCACACAACGGGCCAAAAATGTTCCCCATTGAATTATAAGGTAAGTTGGCCGGTGTGTATCACCAATAAATCCGCAGGTGGCCCTGAATAAAATTACATCGGCAAGCACTTCTCTTTTTTCTCCGGATGCACCGGTACCATCAACCAAAAAATCAAAATTAAAAGTCCGGGGTTGCTCCCGGTTAAAGCGTTGTTCGCTGCCGGTAGCGCCATGCCTTCTGTCGTTGTTAAACAAACTTTGTTTGGTAGTACTGTATTTTTCAGGATTAAACATACCAACGTAAATACTGAATGGTACACCCAGCGAAGATTCGGTAGCTTCTTTAAAACCGATGATCTTTATTTTATCTAAAAAACCACTCATAACATTATTTTTTTAGCGTTCTTCCCTGCGGCGTAAAACTTCCAGCATCTGCTCTGCAGCTTCTTCAATTAACTGCTGCCTTTGAAAATTATCATCTTCATTTGCATTACCTGTTATTGCAGCTGCTGCTGTTGTGCCCTGCTCCTGCACATTGGCACGTACTACTATTTCTAAAATTTCTACAGGCATAATTTTAAGCCACTTTAAAATATTGATAACTCAGTTCCATTGTTTCCACCACTATTTTACTTTCCTGTGCGTTAAAATCACTCACCGACCATTTTTTAGGCCATGCGTTAACGATATTGTAGGTTTGTAAAGGCGTATTTTTTTCGTTGAGCAGTGTTACCACAACTGTAATTGGTTTTATGTCTAAGTTTTCAATAGCATCTTTACACCATTTTACTATGGCAGAGTTTACTATCAATCCTCGTTTTAAAACCAGGTCGCTGTACTTTGCCCTTGTGGGCAGCGTTTGAGAAAAACGGTTTTCACCGCCCTGCCTTACTTCTTCGGTAAGTAACTCGGCATTAAAACCATTTACTTCCTGAAACATGGCATCGGCACTGCCCACTCCGCCAAGCTGAAACTCAACACGGAAAAAAAATCCTACCGGTGGATAAATACTTGCCATGATTAATCGCCGTTTTGCATTACCAAACCTTCGTGTGCCAGTTCAATACTTTCAATAGCCACACCATTGTCATCGCTTTTTAAATCGGTGGATTGCACTTTTGATGGCCATGCATTTTTTATTTTCCATACTACTACCGGCTCATGATTTTCGTTGAGCAGGCTGATAGTTACATCACGCCTTTCGATAGTGTTTAGTGCAACAGTATTCCACCATTTAAAGTAATCGTTGTCGCCCTGAAAAATGCCACGTTTCATAGTAATGTTGCCAAACTTTTGCATGCCGGGCATTTTTATTTTATGAAATTCCGGGCTGCTGCCGTCACGGTATTCCACCACATCTGTTTCTACAGATAAACCACTTACTTCTGAAAACCCAATTTTTGCGCCACCCCACTCCACACGGAAGTGAAATTTTGGTAAGGGATAGTTTGCCATAATATTATTTGTTTAGTTTGATTGAAAATGTTTTGAATGCAGGCGACTGACCACTGACAACAGACAACCACGCTATACTGTGGCCTGTAGCCTGTTGTCTATCGTCCTACTCTATGATTCCTGCATTTTGTGAGAAAATTTCAGCACAATAAATTCTGCCGGACGAACTACTGCCATTCCTATTTCCACATTCATATATCCTTCCAGTATATCCTGCGCCGTCATGGTTATATTAAGTCCCACTTTTACATAGAAAGCATGCTCAGGTTTTGCCCCTGCCAATGCACCCTGCCTCCATAAAACGGTTAAATAATTTTCTATCATGGCCCTTACCTTAACCCAGGTGTTGGCATCGTTGGGTTCAAATACAAATTGGTAAGTTGCTTTTTTTACAGATTCTTCCACCATATTAAAAAAGCGGCGGACAGAAACATAGCGCCATTCATTATCGTTACCCGCCAAAGTTCTTGCACCCCAAACCAATGTTCCTTTACCGGTAAAAGCACGAATTACATTGATAGATTTACCTGCAGTAACATCTACATTTAATCCATCCTGATCGGCATCAGTAACTTTTACATCGGGGCCAACTACATTGGAAACAGGAATGTTTGCCGGGGCCTTCCATACACCACGGTCACGGTCAACTGAAGCATAGATACCAGCAACGCTTGAAGCAGGGGGTTGAGTAATAAAAAAGCTGTTAAGTTTTGCTTTTACCTGGTTAGCCAAACTGTTGTCAATAGCTTTTATGCCATCGAGTGATGCGCCGCCAAGTGCTGTTACAATATTGCTGCGGTTGTCGGTTATTTTTATATCTGCTTCTTTATAAGCATACGGAAAAGTTGTTTTGATATATGGATAATAACAGCCGCCATATTTCAATTCATCCAAAGTACCTGCTACATTATTTCTGAATGTTGCAGCATTTTCTGCAATGGTATCTGTTTTATCCACTTTTACATCAATGATGGTAAAGCGGTCTTTTAATTCTTTGCATTGTTTTAATGCATCCGAAATTATAGCACCGTGGTTGGCATCATCCAAACCCAGTATGGCTTCAGGAAAAATAATTAATGTTGGTTCGTCTTCTTTTTTTAAAGCATCAAGCCCATCCTTTAATTTTGCTTTATCAATTGTACCTGCAGCCGCAGCGGTAGTACCCACCGAAATAATATAGCATGGGCCCCCACCATTTGCAAAAAACATTTGCAAAGCATAATACATGATATGGTTACTGGGCGTTTTGCCTGCTGCAAAATTTACATCAATTACAGTTTTAACCGTGGCATCGCCGGTTAGGGTTACTTCGATATCTTTTTCAAATTCCGGCAACCCAAAATACTGCACATACTCCACCAGCGAAGTAATACGTGTGGGCAGCATGTTTAATTCATCGTTATCTTTTTTTGCTTTTTCGGTGTAGCCAATAAATGCAGGAATTGCAGTTTCCACCTGTGCTACCGATGGAGGAAAGAGTGCTATCTCTTCTATATACACACCGGGTGTTTTGTAAGTTGCCATAATTATAATTTTTGTTAGTTAAAAATTTTGTTTATTTTTTTACGTATCAATTTTTACATACATATTGGATGCAAAAAAACCTGTTGCACCATCCTGCTCAAAAACTAATTTTTCTATTTCAGGATTTTTTAAATTTTTTATCTGTTTACCTCCTGCGGTTTTTGTTGCAGTTAATGTTGCCAAGGGTGTTTCGGTTAATGCAATGGCAGTTTGCGATTTAACCAGCACATCGCTGGCCGGTAAAAAACTTTGCGGCGTTGGCGAAGCATCGGTTACACCAATGGCCCCATTTTGAGAAATATATTTCCAGATAACAGAACGGTTTTTAAACCAGATGGTAAAAACGGGTTCGGGTATTTTAATATGATTACCTGATGTTAGTAATTGAAAATCTGCAGGCACTTTTTCAAAATGATGTATGTCAACAATGCCAAAAACATTTTGTTTTACTGCATTGGTATCCACATACACCCATGTATCATCTTCGCTGTTAACAACAATCTTATATTTTCCGAAAGGTTTTTTAGAAAGATCAACCGCTACAGTTTCCTGGTTTTGGCTAAATGTTTTTTCTACTGTTTCTAAAAGATTATCATACTGCAGGTTTACATCTGTTTTATTTAAAGCAAATATTTTTATGGTGATATTACCCGCCGGAGTTTTTAATTTGTAATTGTAAGTGTCGCCTGCAATTATCACTTCATCCCCATCGCTTGCGTAAGGATTGTTAGCGCCTGCTTTTTGCCAGTAACCGGTATTGGTAATATCTTTTGATGCTGCTGTACCATCACTTATGCGTATGGCTTCGTAAAAATTATTATCGGGGGATTTTACTATATTGCCAGGTGCATAAATTTTGCTTATGGTATGCGGCAAAATGGTATTTGATAAACTTAATGTAGTGCCCACTTTATTTTTAGAAAGATTACTGAAATAAAATCTTTTCTTTTCTGATTGTTTTAATGCTACTGCGGTAAAGTTGGAGAAATGGGGATTTTTTAAAATCCAAAAAAGGGGTTAATTTAAAATCGGGAGGTGGTGTATCATTTATCTCTTTACTGGCATTAATGACGGTAAGCAATTTATTATTGTAATTTTTGTGCAGCACCTGCATATTCTTCATCATCAAACTGCAATCTTCTGAAGGCACTATATCAAAATCGGTACACTTATTATCATGCTTATTGTAATAATCATGCAATACCTGCATTGTAAATAAAGATTGAAATTGTACGCTCATAATTTTTAATTTTCTGCCACGCTTACATTTTTAATTAATTCGCCAACACCAGACTGTAAATTTTCATCAATAACCACCAGCCGCATTTTATACAACACCGATGGCAAATACTTACCTCCCAGCACTGCCCATAAATGATTCAGTTGCTCAAAGCCCAGCGTATGCAATTCCATTAATAATTTTTCAATGCCAGGGTCAAGTGCTGGGGAATTACTTGCCGTAAAAACATTACGGTGCTGAAAAAAGCGAATTACATAGGAGATATAGAGCAAAGCTTCTTCGTAATGATTAGTGCTTTCAGAATCATTCTCGCCATGGTTGTAGGCAAAAAGACAATAGAGATTTAAATGAATAGGTGCGTTTTTATACACCACTTTATTATCATCGGTTTTATAAAAGTTATCGGGGTTTTTACTTATCCTGTCTTCTTCAATATTTACTAAAGAAAGAATTATTTTATTAGTACTCCCCCCACTGCTGCTCTCCTGCAGTTTAGCAATATTGTCTAATACAATTTTGCTGCTGCCAGAAAAAGACAGTTTAGTTAAGAGATAATTATTGATCTCTTCTGTTATAAATTTTAATGCTTTATCAATCATAAATTCATTTACTTCTTTTTTAGCAATACATTAGCTGTATCAACTTTTTTATTTTTTTAAAGTTGAATGCTGACAATACAAGTAACCGTTCATTTCTATAATGAACAATACAACTTAAATGTTCTCATGCGGTGATTGCTGCGGCTTAGAAGAAAGGTATAAGGTATTTACAGGAAGTGGACTTGGGAATTACAATACAAGATTAAAACATGTAAACTAATTTGTCAATACCCTAAACTGGTAATTTTTTTATTTAACATTGTGGTAAAAGAAAAAAAGAAAACATTTCCACTTCTAAATGCAAATTAATACCGGGTGAATTTGGCTGAAATTATTGCTGCCACTGAATTACAGCAAATTTGTATCTTGTAAAAAAGTATTTATGGCAGATAAAAAAAACATTAATGGTTTCCCTTTTGTTTCTTTCGAAAGGGAATGTTACGATAGCGAAATGATGAAAATACGGTGCAAAGATTTTTATAACCGGATGGATGAAAGAAGAACTTGCCGTGATTTTAGTAACAAACCGATACCTAAAGAAGTAATTGAAAATATTATTCTTACTGCATCCACAGCCCCAAGCGGTGCACATAAACAACCATGGACTTTTTGTGTGGTGAGCAATCCCGAAATAAAAAAACAAATACGCATTGAAGCAGAAAAAGAAGAATACGAAAGTTATAACGGCAGGATGCCAGAAGAATGGAAAAAAGATTTGCTACCCTTACAAACCGACTGGAAAAAAGAGTTTTTAGAAATTGTACCTTACCTGATTATTGTTTTTAAAAAGAGTTATGATTTTGATGCAGCGGGAAATAAAACCAATACCTATTATGCTAATGAAAGCTGTGGTATTGCCTGTGGCTTTTTGTTAGCCGCCATACATAATGCAGGTCTGGTGGCACTTACGCATACACCCAGCCCCATGAATTTTTTAAGTACCATTTTAAAACGGCCTGTAAATGAAAAAGCGTTTTTGGTGATCCCGGTTGGTTATGCTGCAGAAGAATGTTGGGTGCCGGATATTAAAAGAAAAAATTTAAACGAAGTAATTGAATGGTATTAAGGCTTGCCTTCCACCACAATTACGATTTCTCCTTTTACGGGTTTATCATTAAAGTGATCATGCACTTCCTGTAAAGTGCCTCTTTTATTTTCTTCAAATTTTTTGGTAAGCTCACGGCTAACGCAACACTGCCTTTCGGCCCCAAAGTATTGAATGAATTCGTTTAGTGTTTTTACTAACCGCATGGGGCTTTCGTAAAAAACCATTGTTCTTTCCTCTTCAGCTAATTTTTTTATCATGGTTTGCCGGCCTTTTTTTAAAGGCAAAAAACCTTCAAAGCAAAAACTGTTAATGGGTAAACCGCTATTAACTAATGCCGGCACAAATGCTGTAGCACCAGGCAAACATTCAACCCTGATATTATTTTTTACACAAGCCCGTACTAATAAAAAAGCAGGGTCGCTTATACCCGGTGTACCTGCATCCGTTAGTAATGCAATTATTTTACCTGCAGCCAGTTGATCGGTTAAGTGTGCAACAATTTTATGTTCGTTGTGCTGATGGTAAGGAGAAATGGGTTTTTGTATTTGATAATGATTGAGTAAAACAGAAGATGTCCTGGTATCTTCTGCTAAAATTAGATCAACAGATTTTAAAACCTCTACTGCACGGAAAGTGAAATCAGCAAGATTGCCTATTGGAGTTGGAATGATGTACAGCATAGCTGAATGTGTGATGTATGATGAATGATGTATGACTTATGGTGCCTGGTCAGCAAATCATAAATCTTACATCAGAAATTTTTAAATGACTGCTAACTCGTAGTACTCCATTACCGGGTTTGCCAGCAATTTTTTTGCAGCTTCTTCAGCGGCGGTCAAGGCTTCTTCTTTGCTGCCGGCTTCAATTTGCAAATCAATATGTTTACCAATTCTTACATCGGTTACATTTTTAATTCCTAAATTTTGTAAACCACCCATTACTGCTTTTCCCTGCGGATCTAATAAATCTTTAAGCGGCATAACTTTTACCTGTACTGTATAAATCATAATTATTTTTGTTTGTACACCAAAGATAAAATAATGTAGGCAATGAACACCACTGGTACTGCAATCCACTGCAGTACCAGTGCTGCAACCAAAGCAATCACCACTAAAATTATTTTGGATAAATTATTTTTTAATGTAAAATCTTTAAACTTTAATGCCATTATGGGCAGGTTGCTTACCATTAACCAGGATAAAAAAATAATTATTGCGTACAATACCCACTTATTCAACAATACATTTACCACAATGTCCGTTGGCGAATGCCAGTATATTAAAGGAAAAGATGCAATCAATATTCCCACTGCCGGTGTTGGCACGCCTTTAAACCCATACGATTGTGAAGCATCAATATTAAATTTTGCCAAACGGTAAGCCGCAGCACATGCAATTAATAATGCAGGCAACAACCAAATGATTGAAGCATTCAATCCATCTTCCTGCTGTGCCACACTCAATCTTAAAAATTGATACAGTATTAAAGATGGTGCCGCACCAAAACTTACCACATCTGCCAATGAATCTAATTGCTTACCCATTTCGGAGCTGGCATTAAATAAACGGGCAACAAAGCCATCTAAAAAATCAACCACCCCTGCAAGGCCAATAAATAAAGATGCCATCCATATTTTTTCAGGCATATCAATAAACTGAGCGCCTTCGGCATTGTATTGTATAGTAATGCCGTTTTGCAGTATTGCAATAATTGCAAGGCAGCCAAAAACTAAATTTAATAAAGTAAAGAGGTTGGGAATTTGTTTCATTGTTAAAAGACCACCGACGACAGACAACAGACGACTGTGATTATGTTTATTTTTTAATAGAATTTTTGAAAGCTTTGAATTTTGATTACTAATATTTCTAAAGACGAATAAAATTTATCAAAGTTTTGCTGACTAATATATTTTCTTTTTATAGCAAGATAAAGACAATTGACAACTTCTAAAGCAGAGCGTTGTGCATATCCTAAAAACCTTGCTTGTTCAGTATCCGATTGACCAGTTGAACCCTCGGCAATATTCAGTGAAATTGAATCCACTGCTCTTTTCATTTGAGATGTAAGAGAAAATATTTCTTCCTTTGGAAAATTTCTTGTTAAAGTATGTACATCATCTGCCATATCAATAGCCATTTTCAATACTGTCAACTTTTCAAATTTAAATACCATATAACCTAAAATAAAAATTCAACGATGATTTATTATCAATCCTTATTGTCTGTCATAGTCGTCAATTGTCTGTTGTTAGACTACTCTCACTTTTTCATCAACGCTTCAATATCTTCGGCAAGTATGGGAATATTTTTCATTAAATCTTTATTGCCCGATTTTGTAATCCAAAAATTATTTTCAATTCTTACACCCATTTGTTCTTCTTCAATATAAATACCCGGCTCAATGGTAAATACCATTCCCGCTTTTATGGGTTCGGTTCTTGTACCTAAATCATGCACATCAATACCTAAATGATGACTGATACCATGGTACAAATATTTTCTGTATGCCCTGTTTTCGACGTCTTCATTCTTTACTTCGCTTTTACGCAGCAACCCAATTTTTAAAAATACCTGTGTAGCTTCTTCGCCTACTTTATCGGTGTATTCAATTATACTTATACCGGGTTTTAAAATACTTGCAGCGTAATTATGTAAATGCAGGCAGGCATTGTAAACTGTTTTCTGTCTTCTTCCAAATTTTCCATTAACAGGAATTGTTCTTGTTAAATCGGCACAATAATTTCCATACTCTGCACCAAAATCCATCAATATTAATTCACCATCTTTACATTCCCTGTTGTTTTCTACATAATGCAAAACCCTTGCATTGTTGCCGCTGGCTATGATAGAACCATAAGCAGGACCAGCACTTCTTTGCTTCATAAACTGGTGATAAATTTCTGCTTCTATCTCATACTCCATTACACCCGGTTTTATAAACTGCAGCAAATGCCTGAAAGTAGTATCAGTAATATCAATGGCCTTCTGCAATACTTCTATTTCCAATACAGATTTTATTCCTCTTAATTCTTTTAAAATTTTTGCACTGCGTTTATAATTATGTAATGGATAACGCTGCTTCATCATTTCGGCATAGCGGTAATCTCTTACACTTACTGTATTTGCTTTACGGTCGTTTTCATTAGTGTTTAAATAAATGGTATCTGCCCAATGTATCCAGGGTTGTAAAACACCATCGAGTGTATCTAACCAAATAATTGTTGTAATGCCCGAAATTGCAGTGGCTTCATTTACCCTTTAACGATGGCCATCCCATTTTTCTTTTAATTCGTTGGGCCTTACTAAAACTAACACTTCCCGGTATTTTGCATCGGGGTTATCAGGATATAATATTAACATCGAATCTTCCTGCTCAATACCGGTAAGCCAAAGCAAGTCGCTGTTTTGTTTAAATTTATAAATAGCATCGCCGTTTGAAGGCAACTCATCATTGCTGTTAAAAATAGCAATGGCATTTTTTTCCATTTTACTTACAAACTTTTTACGGTTCTCCACAAAAATTTGGGAATTAAGAGGAAGATATTTCATGCTTTATTAGTTTATAGTGCAATATACATTTTTGAGGGATGTTCCGCAGATTTCGCTGATTCCGCAGCCTAAATAATCTGAGCATCGCTAAAATTATCACAATTCCATTAATTTTCTATTGAAAAAAATAATTACAATCAGTTAAAAAATAATTGAAATGTATTATTTGCGGCATATGCGAAATCTACGGGTAAATTAAAAAATATTCAATGCATTCAACTATTTCCTCACAATATTTGAACTTATTTAATAAAACAGGTAATAATTGAAATTACGCAAACGATTGCGTATAATAATTTTAATCCCTTCATTACAGCTTAAAGCCTCTAAAACTCACTTAGTATAACTTTGTGCCTCGATTGTAAAAGCTAAACCAAAAAAACCTTTTCATGTCAGTACCAACGATGATTGCCCTGCCTAAAAACGCATTAGTAAATTTAGGGCTGCAACTTTGCGGCGATATACATTATCAATTAACACCCGAAGAATTAACTGAGCAAACCCTGCAACGTGGCCAAGGTGTTTTAAACGATACCGGCGCATTAGTAATTAACACCGGAAAATTTACCGGCCGCAGCCCAAAAGATAAGTTTACTGTAAAAGATGCCATTACCGAAAACACGGTACACTGGAACGATTTTAATATTGCCATTGAAGAAAAATATTTTTTTCAGCTAAAAGATAAAATGCTGCAATATTTAAGCGACAAAGAAATTTGGGTACGTGACTGTTATGCCTGCGCCGATGAAAATTATAAACTCAGTTTAAGGGTTATTAATGAACAGCCATCAGCAAATTTATTTTGTTACAACATGTTTATTCGTCCCGAAGAAAAAGATTTAGAAAATTTTGCTCCCAACTGGCACATAATACAAGCGCCGGGCTTTAAAGCAAATCCTGCAACAGATGGTACAAGAGCAGAAAATTTTGCTATACTAAGCTTTACACATAAAACAATTTTAATCGGCGGCACTGGCTACACTGGCGAAATGAAGAAAGGCATTTTTACCATGCTTAATTATGTACTACCGCAGCGTGCCGATGTACTAAGCATGCATTGCAGTGCCAATATGGGTGCGGCTGGTGATACCGCAGTATTTTTTGGATTAAGTGGTACCGGTAAAACTACCCTTAGCGCCGACCCTAACCGTTTTTTAATTGGCGATGACGAGCATGGATGGACGGATAAAAGTGTTTTTAATTTTGAAGGCGGCTGTTATGCAAAGTGTATTGATTTAAGTGAAGAAAAAGAACCGGAAATTTATAATGCAATTAAGCCGGGAGCCTTAGTAGAGAATATTACTTTTATTGATGGTACCAATAAAATTGATTTCAGCAGCAAAAAAATTACAGAAAATACAAGGGTTAGTTATCCATTATATTTTATCAGCAACGCTTTAGAACCTTCTATTGGCAAAACCCCCAAAAACATTTTCTTTTTAACCTGCGATGCTTATGGTGTACTGCCACCCATAAGTAAGTTAACACCGGGCCAAACCATGTACCAGTTTATAAGCGGCTACACGGCCAAGGTAGCTGGTACCGAAGCTGGCGTTACCGAACCAAAAAGTACTTTCAGTGCCTGCTTTGGTGCACCTTTTTTACCATTACACCCTGCAAAATATGCCGAGATGCTGGGTAAAAAAATGAAAGAACATAATGTAAAAGTATGGTTGGTAAATACCGGCTGGAACGGCGGGCCTTATGGCATTGGCAAACGCATGAAACTAAGCCATACCCGTGCCATGATTACCGCAGCATTAGAAGGCCAGTTAGATAATGTGGAGTACGACACCACACCCTGGTTTAAACTGCATATTCCTAAAACCTGCCCTAATGTGCCCAGCGAAATTTTAAATGCAAGAAACACCTGGCCTACACCCGAAGCTTTTGATAAAAAAGCACAGGAGCTTGCAAAAGAATTTGTACAAAATTTTGAAAAATATGCCAGCGGTGCCAGCGAAGAAATTTTAGCCGCTGCACCCAGAACTGTTTAATACCAAAACAAACTACGATTGCATGCCAGCGTCCCTCCGGATTAATTTTCGGGGGGATTTTTTTATTTAACATAACGTAAAAAAGCATGGACTCTGATGAAGTCACTATGGCGTTGCTATGGAGTCTCTATGGGGTTGGTATGGTGTCTTATACATTTTGTATCGTCCAGTCTTTTGTTTAGTTTAAAATGATTTTATATTATTTGAATTGGTTATATTGTGTAGCACTTTGTCCGATTATCCTTTCTGATAAAATCTTTCACTAAAAATTTTGTGGGGTTGGAGAAATAAAAAAGCGACTTACGCCGCTTTAAATGTTTACACAACGGAATAATCCTTATTGTGATTTGCTTTCAAGCTTAAAGATATAATAAAAAATATAAACTGTTGCTTTATGAAGAAAAATATTTTAGGATTGGATTTGGGAACTACTTCAATAGGTTTTGCACACATTATTGAAAATGAGAAAGATGCTTCACAATCTTCTATTGAAAAAATTGGAGTTCGTTTAAATCCACTAACGACAGACGAACAAACAAATTTTGAAAAAGGCAAACCTGTTTCGGTTAATGCAGACAGAACTTTAAAACGTGGTGCAAGGCGAACATTAGACAGATATCAGACCGTAGAAAAAATCTGATTGA
Organism: Ferruginibacter sp.; assembly: GCF_031430955.1. GTDB lineage: Bacteria > Bacteroidota > Bacteroidia > Chitinophagales > Chitinophagaceae > Ferruginibacter. The sequence continues at coordinate 300 of NZ_JANPCM010000177.1, read as the reverse complement.
TGCCTTATGGAAAGCCAAAATAATTTCCCCAGACACAATACTTGCAGAAAATGGCAAGAACACTACACACTCTACCTATGCCACTAGATCTATAGCAACTGTTAGTGAAATAACGTTAAAGCTAAATAATTTCAGGAGCAGAATTTATCCACTGATAATTACTTTGGATGGCAAAGAAATTTTTAATGGCAATACAAAAATATCATTGGGATACCATACTATTCAATGCAGCCCTCAAACAGGGAAAAAACTGCGTATCCAGTTAACTGATGCATCGCAAAGCAAAGCTGCAGATGCAGC
>NZ_JANPCM010000176.1:0-3992 GCF_031430955.1 Ferruginibacter sp. | reverse complement strand
CCATTAACATCAGCATAAGTACCAAAGTTTTCGCTTTTAATACTGATGTTGGCAAAGGGCAGTGGAGTATTATCAACACCAACTACCTGTGCAATAAAACTTTTGTTAAGTTGCTGATCTCTTACCGCTTCGCCTAAACCTATTTTATCATTGGGTATTTTATAATTTTCAGCTTCAGTTGCTGCCTTAGATTTCAAGACTTCTGAATTATTAAATACACCATTCGCTGCAACGTTAGCATTGGGTTTATTCGCTTCACTTTTTAAACCAAAATTATTTTCTGAAGCAACAGTCGGGGTAGTATTACTAAATCCAACATTTGAACTTTTCTTAGCTGCATCATCTGATTTTTTATAATTGTAGTAAGTTTTTGCTCCAGGTGCAGGCTTAATATCTGGTCTATAAACAAAATTGCTAAAACTGCTGTCTGCTTTTTTATTTTCTGTTACTGTAGCAATATATTTATCATTCTCATCGCTGTTACTAATTTTATCTTCTGTATTTAGTTTATTGGGTGGTGTATTGGCAGAAGTTACAGTTCCTGGTATGGATGATTTTTGAGTAGCCGTTTCAGAAATTGTTTCTTGTTTTGATATATTATCAACAACCGGATCAGATGCTGATTCTTTTTTTACTGTTTGTGCAATTTGCTGACTATCTTTTTTATTAATCAGTAAATATGCGATAGTGGCAGTACCACCAATTAATAAAACTGCGGCTGCAATTTTTAACCAATTGTTATGGCGTTTGGGTAATGCAATAACTTTTGCTGTATTGCCATTAGTTTCAAATCCATTTTTTAAAGCAGCTAAATCATTTTTCCATTCACCATTCTTCATCTCACCATAGCCTTCCATTGCTTCAGCTAAAAACGAATCGTCCAACGCTGCTTTTTCCATTGCATGCATTTGCAAAGGCGAAAGCTTGCCGGCAAAATATTGTTCAATATCCTGTGCGTTGTAAATAATATCGTTTTCTTTATTGTTCATAATTGTCAATGGTCAATTGGGAATGGTCAATGATGAATAGTGAATTTTAGTACCTCTCAACCACAAACAAATAAGATAACTAAAATCATAAACCTAATTCCAAATTACCAATTCCTAATCCCTATTTTGATCCATACACAACTTCAAATTCCGCCTGCCGTTTTGAATATAACTTCTTACTTTATTCCAATCATAACCCGTAATGGCAGCAATTTCATTGTAGCATTTATTGTCTAAATAAAACAACCTCACACTTTGCTTTTGTTCCTCCTGTAAAGTGTCCAAACATTGTTCCAATTTAACAAAGTTCTCCTCTTTTTCCAACACTTCGCCATTCAGATGTGTATTTTCTGCCGATTGCATAAAATCTGCATTAAATTCTGTGGTTTTCATGTTTCTCGGGCTCCTCAACTGCATAAGGCAGTAATTACGGGCCAAAACATGCAACCAGCCTTTAAAATTATCTACTTCATAATTTTTTAACTTTGTATTTAAATCCAGGTAAATCTCCATTACTGCATCCTTGCTTTTTTCCGCATCTTTAAAATATTTCAGGCACACACCAAACACCAGGTCCATATAGCGCTGGTACAATTTGCTTAAACAGTCATTGTCGCCGCTTTCTTTAAAAGCAGCCACCAACTCTTTGTCGGTTTCTGTGGTTGATATGTTTTTTAAAAAAGGCAAGCTGGTAATTCCTGAAAAATATTTGTGTGATTATTTTTTTGTACCTAACTATATTTCTTTATTCATCTTCAGTGGTCTAGCCTTAGGCTAGACACTCTTCAACAGTATAATTTTATTGAGCCATTTCAATTCATTGCCACTTTTCAATTGTATAAAAAACATTTAAATTATTTTACTCCAAGGTTCCCCCTTCAGGGGGCGGAGGGGGCTCCTACTCAAAATAAACCTTCACCGTTTGATAAAAAATTCTGTTACTCATATACTGATGCTGCTGTTGTTTTTCGGAGTAACCCTGCAAGCCAAATAAGCCTGCGGCGTTGCCTTTGTTAATAGCAATTTCTAAATAACCCGCCGAATTAAATAAGGCCAACTTTTCTCCTTCATTAACATCAGCATAAGTTTCGCTAACCCTGTCAATTACTTCATCTCTTTTAAAAACAATTTTAAAACTTCTTCCTTTGCGCTGCTCTTCAAAATCTTCTTTAGTAATATTTACAATTACATTTTCAAAATTGTCAATAAAAATAATTTGCCCTTCAATCCAGTTATTGCCCAGCATGGGTTTTAAAGGATTTTTTACCTGTATGGAAACTGTATTGTCACCAATGTCTTCAATGGTCTTTCCATCTAGCAACTGGTTAAATGCTTTTGCAAAAATGCTGGTGCAGTAAAGCGTATTTTTTTGTTGAGTTTTATCAAGCGCAAGCGCTACAACTTTTTGCGGCACTTCTTCTAAAATCATGGTGAGTAAACCATTATCGGCGCAGCCAATAAAGTGGCCATTGTGTTCGGCAAGTAACATGTGTTCGGGCTTCTCATCAAATAAATTTACCATTACCAAGTGAAATGTACCTGTAGAAAAATTTTTTATTGCATTGCGGCAAACATAAGCCGCCTGAGGATAATTAAAAGGAGAGAGTTGATGGGTTACATCAATAATATTAAAACTTCCGTTTGCCTGCAGCAATTGCCCTTTTACAGCGCCAACTAAAAAATCTTGGTGGCCAATATCAGATGTAAGGGTTAGTAAAGGCATTTGTAATAGTTAATCGGTTAATTTGTTTATTAAATAATTTACTAACTGGTAATAAGAATTAACCAGTTAACCAATAAACCAGTTACCGTACCAGTTCTCCATTTTTTAAAAAAAATTTTTTAGTTAATTTATCTGTCCAGGATGGGAAAAATTTATTCATAAAAACAGTTCGCTTTCCTGTAAACGTAAGCACTAAAGTTCTTTTACGTTTTTCAATAGCTTTTAAAATATGTGCAGCACATTGTTCCGAACTCATCATTGCGCCTTCATCCATGGGGCTTTCGCCATGCATTTGTCCTTTATTATTTAATGCAGCATTGCGAATATTAGATGAAGTAAAACCTGGGCAAACCCACATTACATTAACGCCATCATCCAGCAATTCTGTTCTTACCGCTTCCAGCCAGCCATTAACAGCAAACTTACTTGCCGAGTAGCCGCTTCTGCCCGGCAAACCACGGTAACCGGCAATGGAAGAAACACCTACAATTGTTCCTTTTCTTTCAACAATAGAATGTAATGCCAGTTTAGTGCAATACACCATGCCGTAATAATTTATATCCATCACTTTCTTAAACACATCAATCTCTGCATCTTTTAATAAAGCCCTCATGGAAATGCCGGCATTATTTATTAAAATATCAATACCGCCAAAAGTGCTGATGGTAGAGTTGATAAAATTTTTACAGTCATTTAAATTACTTACATCGGCTACAAGTGTGTGTAAGGGCCTGCCAGAATGTTTAACCTGTAAATCGTACAACTTATCCTGGTTGCGGCCACAGGTGGCAACTTTTGCCCCCAGTTTAATTAATGAATCTACTAAGGCTTTTCCAATACCATCGCTGCCTCCGGTAATTGCCACCACTTTATTTTCAAAATATGTACTCATATAAATAATTATTGGCAAAAATAAGTGAGTTAGATGGCTGTAAGCAAACAAATTTTAAATAAAAAACCCCCGAGAAACGGGGGTTTGTGAACTGGCTGGGACTCGAACCCAGGGCCCTCCCGATAAAAATCGGGATGCTCTACCAACAGAGCTATCCAATCAATGCCATAATATATTTTCGTGATTTTTGTTTTTTAATGTATGCTTCCCGCTGTTTTGCCAGTGATAAATTTTCAAATTGTTCTTTATAAACCAGTAGCCAGGGCATACCCGTTGCAGTAAATTTTGAATGACCAATATTATGTTCGTAAAGCCTACGTTCTATATCTGTACAGGCGCCCACATAATATTTATTCAATTTTTGCGAATATAAAATATAACAAAAAGG
>NZ_JANPCM010000175.1:0-3741 GCF_031430955.1 Ferruginibacter sp. | reverse complement strand
TGATTTACAAAATGGCAATTTAAGTGAGGGTATTTTTCTTTTACGTAATCTTGAATTTTTTCGCCCTGGTATCCTATAATAAATACAAAATCTTTTATTCCTGCTTCCTGCAGCTGATCTACTATAATACTGAGAATGGTTTTTCCTGCAAGAGGAATTAACGCTTTAGGTTGTGTGTATGTATGCGGACGAAGTTTAGTGCCTGCGCCTGCAACCGGAATAATGGCCTTCATGCTTTGAATATTTGAGAAGCGTCTTTTTTTAAAAGGATGTGAAATTAGTGATTTTTTAATAAGCTGGTGTATTTTTTACACAGGCATCGTTAAGGAGGGTTACCAACCTTATCAATTACAATTATTTTTCCAACAAAAGTAACAAAGGTTGACAACCCCTGCGATGGATTTTAGGTTTCATAAAAACTTGCATTTATCTTTGCCCCTCAAAATTTTAATAAATGCAAAGAGATACCGTAATTTTTGACCTGATCGATAAAGAATTAGAAAGACAGCGCCACGGCATTGAGTTGATTGCCTCCGAAAATTTCACCAGTTTGCAGGTAATGCAGGCCATGGGAACTTCCCTTACTAATAAATATGCCGAAGGTTACCCGGGCCGAAGGTATTACGGTGGTTGCGAAATTGTGGACCAGGTAGAGCAATTGGCAATAGATCGTTTAAAACAAATTTTTAATTGCGAATACGCCAATGTGCAACCTCACAGCGGCGCTCAGGCCAATGCAGCTTTATTATTAGCCATTCTGCAGCCCGGCGATAAAATATTAGGATTGGATTTAAGCATGGGCGGGCATTTAACCCATGGTTCGCCGGTAAATTTTTCAGGTAAACTATATCAACCGCATTTTTATGGTGTAAAAAAAGATACCGGCTTAATAGATTATGAAATGCTGGAAGAAAAGGCCCGTGCAGAAAAACCAAAAGTTATTATCTGCGGAGCAAGTGCCTACAGCCGTGATATTGATTATGCAAGAATAAGAAAAGTGGCCGATGAAGCAGGTGCTTTTGTTTGGTGCGATATGGCACATCCTGCCGGTTTAATTGCAAAAGGTTTATTAAGTTCTCCTTTTGAGCATTGCCAGTTTGTAACCAGCACTACCCATAAAACTTTACGTGGGCCACGTGGCGGTGTTATCTTAATGAAAAAAGATTTTGAAAACCCTTTTGGTTTAAAAGATGTAAAAGGTAATGTGCGGATGATGAGTAATTTACTGGACATGGCTGTTTTTCCCGGCACACAGGGCGGGCCGCTGGAGCATGTAATTGCTGCAAAAGCAATTGCCTTTGGAGAAATACTTACGGATGAATTTACCGTGTATGCCAAACAGGTAATTGCAAACGCACAAGCCATGGCAAAAGCATTTAATGCAAAAGAGTACCAATTGATTAGTGGCGGAACCGACAATCATTTAATGCTGATTGATTTAAGAAATAAAAACATCAGCGGAAAAAAAGCAGAACAGGTTTTAGGCAAAGCAGACATTACTGTAAACAAAAACATGGTGCCTTACGATGATAAAAGTGCTTTTGTAACAAGCGGTATTCGTGTTGGTGTACCTGCTATTACCACCAGGGGAATGAAAGAAGAACACATGCCCGTAGTTGTTGATTTTATTGATAAAGCTTTAATGAATGCTGATGATGAAGCCATTTTATCAGCTGTTGCCAAAGATGTAAAAGCTTTTATGCAGCAGTTTTCTTTGTACCCCGAGTTAGGATAATTAAAAAATATTTTATGATACAACGCATTCAATCTGTATGGCTGCTGCTGGCTGCTGCCTGCGCTTTTCTTTCTATTAAACTACCTTATTACAGTGGCACAAATGCAAAAGCTGTTGCATCTTACGAATTAAATGGCAACGAAAATTTGTTATTACTCTGCACAACAGTCATAACAGGCACTTTAGCTTTTATTACAATTTTTTTATTTAAAAAAAGAACTTTACAACTGCGTTTATGTGTACTGGGTATTTTGCTTGAAGCCTTAGTAATTTTTTTATACTATCGGGAAGTAAGCACTTTTTCGCAGGGTACTTATTCTTTATGGGCAATACTCCACAGTTTAATTGTTATCTTTTTTATGTTAGCTGCAAGGGCAATTAATAAAGATGAAAAATTAATTAAAGACAGCAACAGGCTTAGATAATTTTTGCAAAAAACATTCACCAAAAAAAAAGCGCCTCCATTAAGAGGCGCTTTTGGTTTTTATAGATCGATGTGTAAGTTATTGCTTCACAAATTTGATGGAGTTAGTTTGTCCATCGCTAAATACGCCTCTTACTACATAAGTTCCTTTTGATAAATTGCTGATCTCCAGGTTTACGATACTTGTTCCGTTCTGCAACTGAACGGTATTTCTGTAAACCACTTTACCTTCAAGCGATACTATCGACAATTCTACCTTATCTTTTTTAGCTGTAGTAATACTTAATTGAGCTGTGTTGCTTACCGGATTAGGTAGCAAACCTGCTAAACGCATATCTTTTACCTGGCTGCCCACTTTTATTATTAAAGTATAGCTGATTTTTCCATTGTAATCAATGGCTTTTATACGATAATAGGCAAGGGCCGATACATTACTGTTATCATCGTAACTAAAGGGTTGTGCACAGCGGGCCTGTGTAGCCGTAATTGAATTGATAGTAGTAAAGCTTACACCATCTGAAGAACGCTCAATTTCAAAAGTAGCTTCTGTACTGCTGCATGCTGCAGCCCAGTTTAATGTATTTACGCCATTACCTTTGGCCGCATTAAAGTAATTAACTTTTATAGCCAATGGTGCTCCGCCTGCATTTATAGTACCCACTGCAAAAGGAGAAAAGGTAGTTACGTTAGTACGTGTTGCGGTATTAGCTACATTATCCCCAGAGCCAACTGCTGTTCCCCAAAGTGGGCCATCAAAGTGAGCTATACCGATTAATGGATTGGGGTTTGTTGAAAAAGAAGCACCTTCTAACGTTGCTGGCCATCCTAACAGCAAAGAAGTGTTTCCGGGGCTTTGAGTAGGTGTACCCGGGCCATTGTAATTTATTGTCCATACGGCATCAACACATTTATTTTTTTGTGCAGCAGTAAATGCTGTTCCGTTAGGTGTTCCGTCGGCAGTAATGCCATTAAATGCACTTACGCTAAAAGAATTATTTGCCTGAACAGTTGTAGCAGATAGCGTAAGTGTTGCAGGTAAATAATTAGTACCATCACCAACAGGAAATAAATATAAACTGTTCGGAGCAATAGTATTTACTCTTAATAAACCTGTGGTTGCGCCAGATACTGCTGACCTGATATGTTTGGTGGCACTAAAAGGTGTACCGCCAATAGCATTAGCAGGAGCTGCTGCAAGTATTAAATTAGGCGTAGCGGCAGCAGGTATTGTTAATATACCACTGGTTAAAGTTAAAGTACCAGTTAGCGTACGTACTGCATTTAATAATGTAACACCATTTGCATTATTAATTATAAGATTTGCAGGGCCCGATGCTGCAGGAAATTCTATTGCTGTTGCAGTTTGAGCTGCTGAACCTTGATAAGTAAGTGTAGCACCTGCTCCATAAGCTACTGCGTTGGTAAGTGCAATTGCACTACCCTGTAGAGAAAATGTTCCGTTAACATTCGTACCGGCTAAAATTGTCTTATTACCACTACCTGAAAGTGTAAGATTATTTACTGTTGCAGGCATCCCCGTCATAGTTTGATTACCACTACCATTAAATTCATAATTAGCTGT
>NZ_JANPCM010000174.1:0-6725 GCF_031430955.1 Ferruginibacter sp. | reverse complement strand
GATCAGTTATTAGCTGCAAGACTTACCGATGGTAATTGCGAAATAATGATGGCGGTAAAAAGTGGCCGTGCCATTCGTTTCCCCGAAGAAAAAGTACGCAGCACAGGACGTGGAGGAATTGGTGTGGCTGGTATAGAAGTAGATGATGAAAAAGATGAAGTAGTGGGTATGGTTTGCGTAAACAGGGAAGATAAGAGCAAAACCATTTTGGTGGTGAGTGAAAAAGGTTACGGCAAACGAACTTCTTTAGATGATGCAGAAAGCGGCGAAGCCAATTACAGAATTACCAACCGTGGAGGTAAGGGCGTTAAGACCATTAATGTAACTGAAAAAACAGGCGGACTTGTTGGATTGCTGGATGTAACTGAAAAGGAAGATCTGATGATAACCTGTTTGTCGGGCATTACTATTCGTATGCCGGTTTTACAAATTAGCGAACAGGGCCGGGCAACGCAGGGGGTAAAATTAATAAGGGTAGATGAAGATGATGCCATTGCAGCCATTACACAATTGGATGAAAAAGAAGAAGAAATTGAAGTGGAAGCTACCGAAAGTAATTTGTCAAATGAGGCAATTACTGACAAAGCTGATACTTCAAGTGATACATCAACAGAGGCGCCTGATACAGATGAAACAGATGCTACTGAAAATACTGATAATCAGTAAATGGTAAAGATTGTTTTATATAAAAAGCCAATAATTTTTATTATTGGCTTTTTGTTTTTTATGGCATTTTGTAAGGCTCAAAATTTAAGTACAGCCAGGTTTTTTTTTGAGGAAAAAGACTTTGCCCGTGCAAAAGAATCGGTGGACAGTTTTGTTTTGATAAATGAAAACAATACAGAAGGATGGTTGCTGAAAGCCAATATTTATAACGCCATAAGAAAAGATGTTGAATCAAAATACCTTGCAGCGGATGCCGGGATGGAAGCTTTTGAAGCTTTGAAAAAAGCAAAACAATTGAACAGCGATTTTGTAAGGGATCAATTAAAACCTACTCATTACAATTTACCATTTGATTTATACAATGGCTATACCAACGAAGGCCTGGCATATTTTAATGCCGGTGCCGAACGTAATGATAAGGGCAGTTACAGCGAAGCATTAAATAAATTTAAAAACGCCGGGTTGGTAAGTAGTTACATTTACAGCAATGGTTGGGGACTTTCAGCCTTTGATACCAACAACATTTTTTACAGTACCAAAGCGGGCATTAATGCCGGTAAGGAAACAGAGGCGCTGTATTTTGCAAAGAAAATTGCAGATGCAGGCATTACTCAAAGTACATCCAGCAAGGGATTTGAAAGTATTTACCAATGGCTGGTATATTATTACAAGCACCAAAAAGATGGTGAGAATTTTAATAAATATGCAGCGATAGCCATGCAAAAATTTCCAGCATCTGTTTATTTTAATTTGATAATGATAGACTGGCTGGGGCAGCAAGGAGATTATACAAACCTTTTTGTTGCTTATGCAGCACTTTTAAAAAAACAACCGGAGAGTAAATTTCAGTTTGCTTATTTGAATGATGTATTTAATTATTTGTACCAAAGTAAAGCAGACATAAAAGACAAAGCATTGTATGAACGCATTTTGAAAAATAGGCTTTTGCAATATTTAAAAACAAACACTGCATTAGTTGATGGCAGGTTATTACTGGGGAAATTCTACATTAATAAAGCAAATGATGTAGGGAAGGAAATGAAGCTGGGATCTACAACGGATGCTAAGGTTTTAAATGGATATAAAATAGCTCAACGGAATTTTTTACTACAATCAAATATTTATTTGAAGGAGATTGTAAATAAATTTTCTAAAAATAATCGAGTGGTTTATAAAGAAGCATTGCAGTTGTTGATTTCAAACTATATTTTTCTAGGAATGAAGAAAGAGATAAGAAAGAACCAGGCTACGGTGCAGTAGTTCTTAAGTTACTTACTTTGAATAAATTTTAGCAATATTGTTAAGGCAGCCAAAATTACTGCAAGTATGGATAGATAAAAGCTCATTTTAGCTCTGTCTTGCGTTTTTTTATAGTCCGATAATTTATTGGTAATGTCTATTACGTCACTGCGAAGTTTCTGCATTTGTAAATTTTCCTTTTCTTCATTTGCTAAATCTTTAGTGTTTTGCTCTTCAATTTGTGCATTTGAATAAGCAGAATATGAACCATATTCATCTAAAGCTAATTGCCCTTGAGTAGTTAATTTACAAACTTCAGATTGAGAAATGGATTCACTAACAAATCCTGTAGCTAAAAGTTTTGCCTTAAAAAGTTCTTCTTTATTATCTGCAACATAAAGGCTTTCATAATCTAAATAGTTTGTACCGTCTAAGAGAATTTTCAAAAAAACATCTATTCGCTCTAAATCAGTTGAATTTTCATTTAACCCATCATAATCATTATTGGGGTTTGCAATATTCATCATATCAGCCATTGAAGTAGTTTTTAATAAAAGTTAAGTTAATGTACTCCATAATCTTCGTTCTGAGATGGCAGGCAGGGGTGCAATTTGTGTGGTTGCCGTGTTTTAAGTCTTTTTAGAAAACGTTAGTTAGTCATTGGTTCTTTATTTGTCCAAACTCTAGGGATATTAAAGTCTGCATTTTGGCGATTGTTTCATTGCTGAATTTATCCATAAAAATATGGCCTTCTTCATTAACAGTAATTTTTCCTCCTTCTTCTGTAATTATGTTTTCAATACTTCTAAGAGCCCACATATATCGATATTTATTTTTCTCCATAAAGTAGGCTAAAGTCTGTTGTTCAAAGGTTTCAATATTTAAGTTGAAATCTGAAATATTTTCAGCTTCAAGGTCGCCTAATCTGTAGTAAACTTTCATGTATTTAATATTTCGCATAAATCTACTTCATAATCTTCGCTCTGGGGTGGCGTTGGCGCATTTATTTAATTGAATATCAAGCGGCTATTTAACATAATATTAATTATAAGAAAACAATATTTCAATAATTCCCTCTATCGCTATTGGATTCAACCAATATCACTTGTATATTACTCTACAATAAAACCCTTCCTAAAATCATGGATTTAACTCAACCAGCCGATTCTGATCTTTCTGCGTTATTTTAGTTTTAAAATGCAAATCATTTAACCCAGTTTTTAAAATAAAACCTTCACTTATTTATGAAAAAAGTATCAATTTACTTAGTTGCACTTTTTGCAATTACTATTATTAAAAGCTGTAATAATAATTCCACTACAGATCATTCTACCGCAGATACAAATATTTTGGTAAAAGAATATAGCGGCCCGCCCTATACCATACAATTGGTGGAATTTGTAAACAATTCGCTGCCCGATCTTCATTCTTATACACATGCCACCTACGGCGATAAGATTGTAATGCTTGGCGGACGTACCAATGGTTTACATGCAGGTACTTACAAATTTAACCAGGACAATGCCAACGATTCTATTTATGTAATTGATACTAAAGGATGGGATAATAACCTAACCAACTGGCAGGTGTACAGTGCAGCCGCCAAAGCAATAACCACTATTGATCGTATTAACAACGATCATTTTCTTGCCAATAATGCCGAGTTTTTTACAAAAGACAGTGTACTTTATATGCTGGGGGGATTACTTGGAGCCAGCGCACCAACAAAACTTCCGTTAACCATGCCTTATATGACTGCAATTAATTTGCCCACACTTATTACCAGTGTTATAAATAAACAGGCACTAACGGCAGGCTCCATTCGCCAGGTAGTAGATAGCAGCTTTGCAATAACAGGCGGCGAACTAAGTGTAATTGTCAACACCGTTTATTTAGTATTTGGATGGAACTTTCCCAAGGACCTGTATACCCATCAAGTACAAAGTTTTACTTTTAAAGATGATGGGCATACCATAACAATAAACCACATTCCTGTATGCCCAACCTGTAAAGATAATTATGTGGATTCGCCAAAAACTTCTACTGGTGGAAATTTTAGAAGGCGTGATGGAAGCATGACTGCAATGATTGATCCCGGAGCCAACGAAATGCATTCACTGCTGTATTTTGCAGGCGTTTTTAAAAATGGGAATACAAATTTTACTTCGCCGGTATGGATTAATGGCAACTCAGCTGCAGAAGATACCAGTTTTGTTATGCTATCTAATGTTTATACCTGCCAGGTAGTTCCGGTTTACAGTAAACAAAGAAAAGAATGTTATGCAACAATGCTGGGTGGTATGAAGAATGCCCAATACACTGGCGGAGCTATTACAAAACCTGTCTTACTTCAATACAAAGGTGCTGATGCTAACACCACTCTTACGCCGCCAGATTTAGCTTTATTTACCAGTATCCCATTTTCTAATCAGTTTACTACTATTTCTGTAAACGCAGCACATCAATATGCACAATACCTGCTGCCCGATTCGTTCCCAAATTCTAAAATACCTTATACGCTGCCATTTGTACCAGCTACAGCTACAACAAAGGCAATACCAGCTTTAGTAGTACCGGCAGGAAGTGTTTTTTACAACGGTTCCGAATCTGAAATAACCTGGGCAGTTAATAAAAGCGCTTTATCAAATGGCGTAATAGATTATGATGCATTTATTAATGATAACCCTGCCGGCGGTAATATTGGCTACCTGCATGGAGGGATACTTTCCTATCAACCAAATGTATTTGGCCCAAATTCGGTTCATTATTCAATAGCAAGCAACCGGATTTTTGCAATTAGAATTGTGCCATTGGGTAAATAATTTTAAACAGCTTTAATTTAACCGGATGTTTTTAACTAACATCCGGTTTTGTTTTTGACTAACTTAAATTATGAATTAGCCCATCATAATAACTAAGTGTATTTTTGCATTTATGCAATCAACTAATATAGCCGGAATTTTAAGCAATTTTAAAATTGAACAACTTAACGAAATGCAACTGGCTTCGCTGGATGCAATAGAAAAAAATAATGATACCATTTTAGTTTCTACCACAGGCTCGGGTAAAACGCTGGCGTTTTTATTACCACTGGTTAATCTTTTAAAAACAGCTATTAAAACACCGCAGGCATTAATAATTGTACCCAGCCGTGAGCTGGCCATTCAAATTGATGATGTATTTAGAAAAATGCAAACCGGTTTTAAAGTTTCTGTTTGCTATGGCGGGCATAAACGGGAAACGGAAGAAAATAATTTGCTGCAGGCGCCGGCACTTATCATTGGTACGCCTGGCCGCCTGGCCGATCATATACGCAGAAATAATTTTGCCACCGCAGATATTGCAACGCTGATATTGGATGAGTTTGATAAATCGCTTGAACTGGGTTTTCAGGAAGAAATGGAATTTATTATCGGCTCACTAAAAAATATAAGCAAACGTGTATTAACCTCTGCAACTGAATCTGTTGAAGTTCCAAATTTCATTGGATTAAAAGATGCAGTACGACTAAATTATGCTCATCTGGTGAATGAAAATTCTTTGGGTCTGGAGATCAAAACTGTTTTTTCTGCTGATAAAGATAAAGCTGATATTCTGTTTAAATTGATCTGTTTTTTAGGCAACCGCTCCACTATCATCTTTTGCAATCACCGCCAATCTGTTGAAAGAACCAGCGAAATTTTAGCCGACAAAGGCATTGTAAATGTATTTTATCATGGCGGCATGGAACAACAGGAACGTGACAGTGCTTTATGTAAATTCAGAAATGGTACTTCAAACGTTTTAGTTACTACAGATTTGGCGGCCCGTGGTTTGGATATTCCCAACATCCGCAACATCATTCATTATCACCTGCCGCAATCGGAAGATATTTTTACACACCGCAATGGCCGCACAGCACGTATGGATGCCAGCGGCACAGCCTATGTAATTTATTCGGAAGAAGAAATTTTGCCGGATTATATTACCGCCACTGCAACTGATCAACAGTTAAATGATGTAAACGAAATTCCCGAAAAACCAAAATGGAGTACTCTTTTTATAGCTGCCGGTAAAAAGGATAAAGTAAACAAAATTGATATCGTTGGCTTCCTGGGGCAAAAAGGCCAATTAAAAAAAGAAGATATTGGTTTAATAGAAGTAAAAGATTTCTTTTCTTTTGTAGCGATAAAAAAAATAAAAGTAAGTGAGGTTTTGCAGTTAATTAAAAATGAAAAGATAAAGAATAAGAAGGTGAAGATTGAAGTGGCGAAGTAATCATGTACTTAATCCGCTTTGATAAAATTTCAATAAAGGTATGCCGCATCCCTATGCATTGGGAAGTGACACAACGATGTTTCCAATTGGACATTTAATCTACCCGGTAAAAATTGTCAGTCCCGATTGTAATCGGGATTGTCGAAACCGGGTGCAAGAGTAAATCCGCCTTCGACAAGCTCAGGCTGACAGTGTATTTTCAATGTCCAATTGGTAGTAAATAGAATTCCTAAAGTTTGTACCAAAAAAATACAGCCGTAATACGGCTGCATTTTTATTTATTATTTTTAAAAAAATTATTTTATTTTCAATACCGGCCTTAATTTATAATCGCCATTGCCCTCTTTTTTTACTGATAAAGCTGCATCAAAATCAATTAGTACAGTTTCTAAAGTAGCAGCTAATTTTTTACTTATTTTTATTTTTAAACCAGATTGTGCTCCACTTGGAATTACTAACGGGTAAACAATTCCGTTATCTTTTATAGTGTTGTTGGGGCCAAGTACAAAACGGATTTCTTTAACGGTTTGCTGTGGTAAAACCAATGACGCTAAAAGGGTGTC
>NZ_JANPCM010000173.1:0-9880 GCF_031430955.1 Ferruginibacter sp. | reverse complement strand
TCCAAAGCAATATGTTCAATCACATGGCCCATCCAGGTGCCTTCGTCCACTCTTTCAAAAAAACCGCCAGGTGTGCCCACACTACAGCGGTGTTCAATCATAGTTGGAAACATTTTTTCCAGCCGCTCCCTAAAACCTGCAATAGAATTGGTGGGGCGTTGCTCCATATCTTCCAGATCCAATTTCATTTGTATTAGTTTAGTGCGGCGCACACTCCAGTAGTTAGGCCCTTTTAATACTTTAATTTCAAGAATATTCATAAGTGCAGTTTTTTGTCCAGTGTTTTAGTTTTTTTGGGCCAAGTGATATTTCTTTGTTCAACTTCATTGGTCTGGCCTAAGGCGAGACACTCCTGTACGACATAACTTTATTGAGCTTTTATCTAAGCGTAGATAATTTCTGTGCTTCTGTGTTTCTGTGGCAATTTTCCTCAGAAATGGAAATTAGCGAAATCATCTTGCTTTGCAAAAAACAAAATCAGTAAATTGTATAACCAAAATTAAAAAGTATGAACAATCGTCGTTCTTTCCTCAATAAAATAAGCTTGTTATCAGCAACTGCATTATCTGCAAATATTTTTCAACCGGCATGGAGCCGCAATTTAAAAGCAGCAATAAAAAATATTGAAAACGTTAATCCAGCTGACCTGGCAAGCGACGATGAGTTTTGGTATTATGTACAGCAATCTTATACTATCTCTGCAAATTTTATCAACTTAAATAATGGCGGCGTATCGCCTGCGCCAAAAGTAGTGGCCGATGCCATGAAAAGATATTACGATATCAGTAACGAAGCACCCAGTTATTTTATGTGGCGTGTGGTTGATCAGGGAAGGGAACCGTTAAGAAAAAATTTAGCACAGCTTGCCGGTTGCGATGCAGAAGAAATTGCCCTGCACCGCAATGCCTCCGAAGCACTGGAAACAATAATTTTTGGTATTGATTTAAAAGCAGGCGACGAAGTGGTGTTGGCAAAACAAGATTACCCCAACATGATTGGCGCATGGAAACAAAGAGAAAAAAGAGAAGGTATAAAATTGGTTTGGATAAATCTGGAATTACCCAGCGAAGATGAAAATTACTTAGTGAAACAATACACTGATGCATTTACCTCAAAAACAAAACTGGTGCAAATAACCCACATGATAAACTGGATCGGCCAAAAAATGCCGGTGAAAAAAATAGCAGATGCTGCAAAGAAAAAAAACATTGAAGTATTGGTTGATGGAGCCCACACCTTTGCCCAGTTTGAATTTAAAATACCTGATTTAAACTGCGATTATTTTGGTACCAGTCTGCACAAATGGTTGGGGGCGCCTATTGGCACAGGCTTACTGTATGTGCGTAAAGATAAAATAAAAAATATTTGGCCCATGTTTGGCGCCGGTGATAAAGAAGAAGATAATATCCGCAAGTTTGAACATTTGGGTACCCGTCCTTTTTACATTGAGCAGGCAACCGACAAAGCCATTGACTTTTATGATATGATTGGCGCAAAAAGAAAAGAAGAACGTTTGCTCTATTTAAAAAATTACTGGATGGAAAAAGTTAAAAACATTCCCAAAGTAAAGTTGCACACGTCTTTTAAAAAAGAATTTGGTTGCGCTATTGGTATGGTAAGTGTGGAAGGAAAAACGGCAACAGAATTGGATAATTATCTCTGGACAAATTATAAAATTCATGCGGTCGGCATTAACTGGGAAAATATTCATGGCCTTAGAGTAACACCCAATGTTTACACCACCACAAAAAATTTAGACCGCCTTGCTGAGGGTATTGAAAAGTTTGCAAAAGGTTAATTTACATGTAATCAACATCAGTTAATAACTAAACCACAAGTATAAAACACGATTTGCCTTATTTTTGCGTTATATCAAAAAAGATTAAATGCCAATTGCCAAAGGAAAATTGATTGCGATAGGTGGAGCAGAAGATAAAGGAACAGAAACTGATAAAGACGATTATAACCGCAATAACCTCAACTTTTTTGAATTAGGAATTCTCCGCCGTATTGTGGAGGAAGCCGGAGGCCCCCTCAGCCGTATTGAAGTAATTACCACTGCCAGCACTATTCCATACGAAGTTGGCGATAATTACCTGAATGCTTTTGGACGTATTGGCTGTACCAATATTGGTTTAATGCACATCCGTAACAGAACCGATACCAACAACCCTGATTATTTACAACGAATAAAAGAATGCGACGCTGTAATGTTTAGCGGTGGTAATCAACTGCGGCTAAGTGTAACCGATGGCGGCACAGAATTTTTATCCATTATCAAACAGCGTTACCACGATGAAGATTTTGTAGTTGCAGGTACATCAGCAGGCGCCATGGCTATGAGTAAAACAATGATTTACGAAGGCAATGCTGCAAAGGCGCATCTTAAAGGCGAAGTGAAAATGACTACGGGTTTGGGTTTTTTAGATTCGGTTATCATTGATTCGCATTTTGAAAAACGGGGCAGATTTGGAAGGCTGGCGCAAGCGGTTGCCTGTAACCCCAGTTGCATTGGCATTGGTTTAGGAGAAGATACCGGCATGCTGATAACCGAAGGCAATAAAATGGAAGCAATAGGAAGCGGTTGTGTAATTATTATAGATGGCCACGATGTTAGCTACAGTAATATTGCCGACATACCCGATGGCAACCCTTTCAGCATAGAAAATTTAAAAGTGCATGTTTGCGAAAAAGGAAATGGTTTTTTGGTAAAAGAAAGAAAATTTATCCCGGAAGTAGCAGAAGGCTCGGTTATAAAAAAGCAGGTTCATGTAGAATAATTTATTTTTAATAATAAGTAAAAGCATGCTGATTTTTCAGCATGCTTTTGTTTTAAATTGCATTTCAAAATATTTATTATGAAAAAACTAATATCATTACTTATACTTGCTGCAATCGCATTTGCATTTACTGTTCAAGAGAAAACTAAAGTTATTTTCTTCGGCGATTCTATTACCCAGGCAGGTGTAAACCCCGGTGGATATATCAGGCGTATCGACAGCATGTGTGCAGCGGAAGGCCAAAAAGAAAATTATGAATTTATTGGTGCAGGTATTGGCGGCAATAAAATTTACGATTTGTATTTGCGTATGGAAGATGATGTACTGGCAAAAAATCCTGATGTAGTCTTTGTTTATATTGGAGTGAATGATGTGTGGCATAAAGCAACTTCGGGTACAGGTACAGACGCAGATAAGTTTGAAAAATTTTATACAGCTATTATAAAAAAAATAAAAGATAAAAATATTAAAGTGATATTATGTACACCTGCAGCCATAGGGGAGAAGACGGATTTTAGCAACAGCCAGGATGGCGACTTAAATGAATACAGCAAAATTATCCGCAATTTAGCAACAAAAAATAATTTGCAACTGGTTGATTTAAGAAAATCATTTTTGGAATATGATCTTAAGAATAATCCGGATAATAAAGACCGGGGCATTCTTACAACAGACAGGGTACACTTAAATGCAAAAGGTAACCAGTTAGTGGCGGATGAAATGTGGAAACTGATTAAAAATAATTAACCGTTTCTTGTATTAGAACTTGCCACTGCGGTAAACCTTGCCTTAATTTTTAAGAAACGTTTTTCAAAATACTCGTACGATAACCAGGAAAGAAATATAGTAGCGCCAACCACAAATGTATATGCCACAATGTATTTAATTACGGTAGGCAAATTAATGTCTTTAAACAACATTGCTGAAAAGAAAATAATAAGCGGATGAATAACATACATACCATATGATATCTTACCTAAAAAATCAAAAATTTTAATATCAAGATTTACCAGCCTGTTTTTTACAGTTATTTGCCCAATTATAAGAATAACAGTTACGGCACTAACAATCTCATGATCAATTACTGAGGCTATATGAAATTTATTGAGCAGTAAAAGTAAAATAATAATCCATGCAATGGCCTGCGCAAATTTGGAGCCTGCTATTTTTAAAAATAAAGCCTGCTGGTTAAAATAATAAATAGCACCAAGGCTCCCTATCAACATGCAATCAAAACGAATAACATTAAAGCTTGCTGCAACGATAGTTTTCATATAAAAAAAATGAAAAAAACATTTTAACAGTACAAACACAACAATAAAAACAATCACAAAAATTTGCAACTTATTGTTTACTTTTTTTACCACCCAGGGCCAAAATAAATAATATTGTTCCTCTACACCCAGCGACCAGTAATGCCTTAAATAAGGTAATGTTGATTCAGCTATAAAAGGAATATTTTCTAAGATAAAAGGAAAATTTGCTGCAAAAAATATATACAGTAAGAGCGTACCTCCGTTAAAATAAAGTTTAAAATAAAAAATTACTGCAACTGCAGCAGCTAAATACAAATAATATAAAGGCCAAATCCGAAGCAGCCTTCTGAAATAAAAATTTTTGATGTTTATTTCCTGTTGCTTTTTTTCGGCCAATAATAAATAGGTAATTAAAAAACCGCTTAGTGCAAAAAAAATAGTAACCCCAAACCCTGCCATGGCAAAGCCTTTGGGTTTTCCATCTGCTAATGTACCAAAAAGATAAGGGCTTAAATTAAACCGGTCAAAATCAAGTGTAAGGTGAAAAACAACAACAGACAATGCAGCCAATGTTCTTAATCCATTTAATCCGGGAAAGTAAATTGGTTTGCTGCTGTTCATTAAAATAATTTAGGGGTTATTTTGCTGATAAAATATTTCAAACGATTTTAAATAATTTTAATTGCAGCTTATCAAATAATAATTCTTCTTTCCTTTTTGAATTAATAAATATTTATTGTGAAGCAACATAGAGATTTCAATTTTTAACTCCGTGCTCTCTGCTTTTTTTCTATTAATACTTACACCACCATTTTGTATCATTTTTCTTGCTTCTCCTTTACTGGGAAAAATATTGGTGTCAACAAGTAAATCAATAACTGCAATACCTGCTCTTATTTTATCAGCAGGGTAATTGTTTTTAACAATCCCTTCCATATTATTCAAATCATCTTCACTTAAAACTTCTGCTGATGCATTTTGATGGGCAAATAATTTATCGGTAGTTTCTATGGCCTTATTGTATTCTTGCAAACCATGTACAAAAACAGTAATTTCTTTTGCAAGCGTTTTTTGTAATATTCTTTTAGCAGCATCCTGTTTATGTTCGGCAATTAAAGTATCAATAGTTGGCTTGTCTAAAAAAGTAAAAATTTTAATCCATCCTTCAGCATCAATATCGTTGGCATTTAACCAAAACTGGTAAAACTGGTAAGGAGATGTTTTGCCGGCATCTAACCAAATGTTTCCTTTTTCTGTTTTACCAAATTTACCACCATCTGCTTTTTTTATTAAGGGGCATGTAAATGCAAAAGATTCGCCACCATCTTTTCTTCTTATCAGTTCAGTGCCTGTAACAATATTACCCCACTGATCGCTGCCGCCCATTTGCAGTTTACAATTTTTATTTTTATACAACCAGTAAAAATCGTAGCCCTGTACCAGTTGGTAGGTAAATTCTGTAAAGCTCATACCCGTTTCACCATCCAGCCTTTTTTTCACGCTGTCTTTTGCCATCATGTAGTTAACTGTAATATGTTTACCCACATCCCGTATAAAATTTAAAAAAGAAAAATCCTTAAACCAGTCGTAATTATTGGCCATTTCGGCAGCATTTTTTTTGCTGGCATCAAAGTCTAAAAATTTTTCTAACTGTGCTTTTACACAGGCAACATTGTGGTTTAAAATAGCTTCGCTTAATAAATTACGTTCTTCACTTTTACCGCTGGGGTCGCCAACCATACCAGTGGCACCACCAACGAGTGCAACAGGTTTGTGTCCGGCTTTTTGTAAATGAATTAATAAAATTATAGGTACTAAACTGCCAATATGCAAACTATCAGCTGTAGGGTCAAAACCTATATATGCTGTTGTCATTTCCTTATTCAACTGTTCTTTTGTGCCCGGCATAATATCCTGTATCATGCCCCGCCATTGTAATTCCTCAATTAAATCTTGCATAAAAATTATTTATAAAACTTTGGGCTTGTTGTTTTCGTATTTACTATGTAAACTTTTTGGCAAAAATGCTTATAAAAAATGATAAAACCACAGGTTCAGCAGGTTCCAAACAATTTATCATCTTTAAAGCATCCAATTGGTTATAAAAAGACTCTTTAAAATTGCAGCAACATAACAGGGGATAAGATATTGTATTTGTTGGCTATGTATTGCTTAATTTTAATTAGAATATTAACACAATTTACCAAGTATTATTACGTTTAAGTCTATATCCTTTAAAA
This sequence comes from Ferruginibacter sp., assembly GCF_031430955.1. Taxonomy (GTDB): domain Bacteria; phylum Bacteroidota; class Bacteroidia; order Chitinophagales; family Chitinophagaceae; genus Ferruginibacter. Next base: position 3,604 of record NZ_JANPCM010000173.1, on the reverse strand, counting down.
TTCACGGCTAACCCCCAAATAATATTTATGAGATTATACGCCAAAACTGGGTTGCTACTGCTGTTGCTTTATCCGGCAATAAGCTTTGCACAGTTTAGAAAATACTCCAACGAATTTTTAAATATAGGTGCAGGTGCAAGAGGTCTTGCAATGGGCAATGCCCAGGTTGCTTCGGCAAATGATGCAACGGCAGGTTATTGGAATCCTGCTGGCTTAGTAGGCGTAAAAGATAACCCCAATCTTAATTTAATGCATGCCGATTATTTTGCAGGCATTGCAAAATACGATTATGCGGCATTAGCAATTCCCATTCAGGATAATAAAAGAACCATTGGTTTATCAGTGCTTCGCTTTGCAGTAGATGATATTCCTAACACGCTTTACCTGGTGGAACCGGATGGCAATTTCAATTACAGTAATATTAAAACTTTCTCTTCTGCCGATTGGGCATTTCTTTTTTCGTTTGCACAAAATATAAAAGCCACCGAGACTAAAAAAATAAGTTTTGGTGTAAATGCAAAAGTAATTTACCGTAAAGTAGGCACTTTTGCCACAGCATGGGGCTTTGGTATAGATGCCGGTATTCAAATGCATGGAAAAAAAGGGCATTTTGGTGTTGTCGCAAGAGATTTAACTACCACATTCAATGCATGGTCTTTTAAATTTACCGATAAAGAAAAAGAAGTTTTGTATTTAACCAATAATGAAATACCTGTTAAATCAACAGAACTAACGGCGCCCCGTATTGTAATTGGCGGCGGATATAATTTTAGATTGGGCAAAGCCGTAAAACTTATGGCAGAGGCAAACCTTGATGTAACATTTGATGGTAAAAGAAATACGGTATTCAGCAGTAACCCGGTAAGTATAGATCCTCATTTGGGGCTGGAAGCCAACATAAAAGATGTATTTTTTGTAAGAGGCGGCATTACAAATTTTCAAAAGGCTTTAGCCGATGGTGATACTACCAACAAAAAAGAAGTATGGATATACCAGCCCAGTGTGGGTGCAGGCTTTAAAGTAAAAAATGTAATGATCGATTATGCATTTACCAACCTGGCCAACCAGTCTAATCCATTATATACCCATATATTTTCTTTACGCATAAATTTAGTGAAAAAAGAAAAAGAATAAAACTTAATTGAACCTGTTATGAAAAAACTTTTATTTACCGTAGTAATTTCTATGCTTGCTGTTGCAGGCTTTTCGCAATTAAATAACAGCTGGATAGACTACAATAAAACTTACTATAAATTTAAAATAACTAAAGATACCCTTTGCCGTATTGCACAACCGGTTTTGGCCGCTGCAGGTTTAGGAAGCACATCGGCTCAAAACTTTCAGCTTTGGCGTAATGGAAAAGAAGTAAGATTATATACTTCTGTTGCCGGTGGTACAATGGGGGGGGCTGATTTTATTGAATTTTGGGGCGAAATGAATGATGGTAAAAATGATAAAACTTTATACAGGGATACGGCATTTCAGTTAGATGATAAATACAGTTTATTTTCCGACACATCAACCTATTATTTAACAGTAAATGCTGCCAGCTCAAATTTAAGGTACACACAAACTGCTAATCCTGTTGCAGGAAATGCTTTGCCTGCGGAAACTTATTTTATGCGTAGGGTGGAAGCACACTACAAGAGCCAGATAAACCGTGGGCTTACTTCTCCGCTGGGTACGGAAAACGTTTATTCATCAGCTTACGACAAAGGAGAGGGCTGGGCAAGCAGTGATATAAATACCTGCTGTGCTCTAAGTAATGTTTTTAATGGCACTAACAGGTATGCAGGAGGCCCTGCCAACAGTGTTATGTTTACCATAGCCGCATTTGGTAACTCCCCGCTTTTTACCAGGGATTTAGGCGCAAAAATTAATACAACCAATGTATTGCCCGCAGTAAACCCAATGCCTTATAACAATTATCATAAAGACACGGTAAGAAATTTACCCCTTTCTGTAATTACCAGCCCTTCATTTATCGGGGTAAGTGTAAAAGGCGAAAATCCTTCCAATGCTGCTAATGACCGCATTGTTGTTGCTACTTTTTCAGTTACTTATCCGGCCACTTTTAATTTTAATAGCGAAAAGAATTTTTATTTTGAATTGGCTCCTTCAGCTTCGGGTAACTATATTGTAATTGATAATTTTAATACTAATGGGCTTCAGCCAATATTATATGATGTTACAGAAGGCCGTAGATATTTAGGCGACATAACTGCACCGGGCCAGGTTAAATTTGCTTTACCGGCATCATCCAGTCCTGTTAGAAAATTTAATTTAATAAGCCAGGATGGAAGTAATATCAATGCTGTTGCTGCAGTAACAGCTAAAACATTCCTAAATCTTTCTATGCCGGCAAACCAGGCCGATTATATTATTATCAGCAACCCTGCTTTATATAATAATGGCGCAGGTATAAATTATGTAGATCAGTACCGTCAATACCGGAGTTCGGTTGCAGGCGGCAGCTATAATGCAAAAATTTACAACATTGAAGAAATTACAGAGCAGTTTGCATTTGGCATTAACAAACACCCTGCAGCGATTAGGGATTTTGCCCGTTATGCCGATCAGCAGTTTGCTGCCAAACCAAAATTTGTTTTTTTAATAGGAAGGGCAGTTACTTATAATGATTATAAAAACAACCAGGCCAGCCCCGATGCTGATAAACTTAATTTGGTACCCACTTTTGGATGGCCTGCGTCTGATATTTTGCTGGTTAGTAATCCCGGCACTGCAGTACCAGTTATTCCTGTTGGCCGTATTGGCGCCATTAACGGAAACGAAGTAGGTAATTATCTTGAGAAAATGAAAGAGTACGAGCTGGCACAAAAATCAACTACCCAAACTGTTGCTAACAAAGCCTGGATGAAAAATATGGTTCACATTTCAGGTGGAATTGACAGTATTGAAACCGATGCTTTTAAAGGCCATTTGAATCAATATAAAGTTGTAGCAGAAGATACTTTATATGGGGCTCATGTGGAAACTTTTGCAAAATCAGGTACGGGTGCCGTACAGGAAGCCAACAGTAACCGTATTGACCAATTATTTAAAGAAGGGCTTGGCTTTATAACTTATTTTGGCCACTCCTCCGCAAATACGCTGGCATTTAATCTGAGCAATCCTGATACCTATCTCAACCAGGGTAAATATCCTTTCTTTAATGTTAGTGGCTGCAGTGCCGGTAATTTTTACAGCTTCGATCCTACCCGTATTGCCGGCAGCATGTCTTTATCAGAAAAATATATTTTTACCAAACAAAAGGGAAGTATCGCTTTTTTTGCAGATACTCATTTTGGTATTGAGCCTTTTCTTGATTATTACAACACCAGTTTTTATAATGAATTTTGTAAAAAGAATTATGGTGGTACAGTCGGCGACCAAATTAAAAAAATTACGAATCATAAGGGCGGAGTCTTTATAGAAAACGGCAGAGCCAGCGACTTTCAAGAGATGGCGCGAATCGCCAGATATGTGCGCCAATTAAAAAAGAGACTATAGGCGCGCCAATAATTACAATAAAGGACGCACAAAAGATTCAAACTCATTTGAAATACAATTCAAAAACAAAGAAGTTTTAAAAATAAAAATAAAA
>NZ_JANPCM010000172.1:0-4549 GCF_031430955.1 Ferruginibacter sp. | reverse complement strand
ATTTCATAATATTTTCCAGTATCATACCCTTTGTAAAATAGAGGCAAGGCGATTTTAGCTATCGCTCTAATGTTTCTTATTTCAAATTCTTTTAGTAGGGCAAATACATAAACAGATTCTAATAACCCAGGCCCTAACTCTCTATGAACTACAATGCAGGAATCTAAAATAATGGCCCTAATTCCTTGTACCTTTCTTGAGTCATATTTTTTTATTATATTTTGCCGCACAGGCGTAGAGTCCTAGCGAAAAACAAAAAACCCTCTGCGTCTCTCCGCCTCTGCGGTTAACCTTTCTTCAAACTTAAAATACTAAAATTGCTTTCGTCCTTCACAATTGTATTACTTAATTTACCTAATCCATCTATTTCCATTTCAACCACATCTCCTTCTTGTAACCATTGTTCTTGATAATTTACATCATTTAGTTTGCCTGTTCCATTTAATTCTAAAAAGCAACCAGTACCTACTGTACCACTTCCAATAACATCACCAGCAAATAAGTTTACACCATAGCTTGCCCTTTCAATAATTTCGGCAAATGTCCAATCCATATCTGCAACATTGCCTTGGCTAACTTGTACGCCATTTACCCAACATTTCATATTTAAATTCCATGCTTTACCTGTATGGTTTGGTTTGCAGGGTACTTCAAACTTTTGCAACTCATCTAATGTTACCAACATTGGGCCAATTACAGTACTAAAATCTTTTCCTTTTGCTGGGCCAAGGTTTAATAGCATTTCTTCCATTTGCAATGTTCTGGCACTCATGTCATTCATTATCATTAAGCCACCAATATATTCATCAGCTTCGGCAGCTTTTAAATTTCTGCCTCCTTTGCAAATTACAATGGCAGCCTCTAATTCAAAATCTAATTTTTTAAAATGATCTGGCATACAAACAATATTACCAGGCCCTTGTATACTATTGTGATTGGTAAAATAAAAAATCGGGTATTGGTCAAACTCTGCAATCATATCTACTTTACGATTACGCCTAGCCGCAGCCACATGTTGCCTAAATGCATATCCATCTCTACAACTAGTAGGAAATGGCACTGGAGCCATTATTTCAGCTTCATTGTAATTAAATGTTGCAGCTCTTTTGCCCATAGTACCTTCCTTTATTTGTTTTTCGGCAGACATAGCTATGGGCATATACTCATCCCAAAAATTTAAAAACATAGCCATAGTATTAGGCAATTCATTATTCACCGTATCGATATCGTATAAAACACCGTTTACTAAAAATGCTAATTGTGGGTGATTATCTTTTAGGTAGGTAACTAATTTCATATATTTATTTCGTTAAATTATTTCTATCAAAGGTAGCATTGTGCAAATTGATACAATAAAAAACCTCCGCAAAAATGTAGAGGTTTTTGATCAATCTTTATATACAGTTGGGTTAGTTATTTAACATTAACGGCATTACCAACATTAGTAATTCTTCATTTTCATCTTGCTCTGTTGGTTTTATAATTCCTGCTTTTGTAGGGGTGCTAAGTTCCATATTTATTTCGGCAGTATCGGCACCGCTAAGCATTTCAATTAAAAACTTTGCATTAAAAGCAATTTGCAAATCTTCGCCATCGTATTGGCATTTCATACGTTCGTTTCCTTCAAAACTAAAATCAACATCTTGTGCTGCTAATTGTAATTCGCTGCCTGTAATGCTTAATGCCACTTGGTTGGTGCTTTTATTGCTAAACACACTTACACGGCGTAATGCATTTTGAAAATCGTTTTTATTTACCGTCATTTTATACGGATTATCCACTGGTATTACCACTTTATAATCTGGGAATCTGGCATCAATTAATCGGCAAACCAATTCGGTACCGCCATGTTTTACAAATAAATGATTACTGTTATAGCTAATATTTAATTCATCTTCATTATCGGGTAAGCTACTTTTTAAAAGGCTTAATGGTTTTTTAGGTACAATAAAGCTATCTTTTTGTGGGCAGCTTACATCCGTTCTTGTATAACGTACCAAACGGTGAGCATCTGTTGCTACAAACGTAATTCCTTTTTTATCTAGCTCAAAAAATACACCTGTCATTGCTGGGCGTAAATCATCGTTGCTTACCGCAAAAATAGCTTTGTTTATAGCTGTAACCAATGCGGTACTCGTCATAGTAAAAGCATTAGAATCATCGGCTGTAGGTTCTTTAGGAAAATTATCGGGGTTTTCGCCCATTACTTTATACTTACCATTATCGCTAGTAAGTTCTACACCAAAGTTTTTATCTATGGTAAATGTTAACGGCTGCTCAGGAATATTTTTTAATGAGTCCATTAAAATTTTTGCAGGTATGCACACTTTGCCGCTGTCTTTAGCTTCAATATCCAAATGCACTTTCATTACCGTTTCTAAATCGGTGGCCACTACAGTAAGCTTGTTCTTTTCAATTTCAAACAAAAAATCTTCCAGTATGGGTAACACGGTGTTGGCATTAATAACACCACTAATTTGTTGCAGTTGTTTCAGCAAAGCCGAAGAAGAAACGATGAACTTCATAAAATGTATAAATTATATCTCCAAAGATAAAAGATTGGCACTAATGAAGCCAAGATAATATTAACAATTTAGTATTTAACCCTTTGGGGGATTTTTGGGATAAAAAGCGCCTGGCTCAAAAGGCGGTGGCAATTTATTTTGATACTACAGCTTCTAATTTTGCGTTATACTGTACGAATAAAGTAAATATTGAAAAATTAACAGTTAAAAACCGAATATATAAGAAGGGTAAAACAAAAAACTGTAAACATCTTTGAGGAGCAATTACCTTATCAACCCCAAAAAAATTAATTCTTCCCCATAAAACCGGTCAAGCCCAAAACCGAAACAGCGGGCAAACCCAAAATCTAAAAAATGAAAAGACAAATTTTTATTGCAGCAGCTTTTATTGCTGCCACCAGTGTATCAGCACAGGTTACCACTAACGAGGCTTTAAAAACCAAAACAAAAAGTAATCAAACCAATGAAAATGGCACGGCTGTAATAAAATTACAGGTACCGGCCAACAGCAAACAGTTTACTGCCAGTGAAATAAAAAATACCATTACCTTTAGATGGACACCAGTAGTACCTAAACCAAAAGAAGGAGTAACCTACAGGCTTAAGGTTTGGCAACTGATGCAGGGGCAAAATAGCACACAGGCCATGAGGACTAATAAGCCAATTGTAACAAAAGATGTAATGGATGTTACACAAGCTGCCGTAAGTGGTATTTGCACCGGCCCATGCAAACCTCCTTATTTGTGCGATTTTATATGGACCGTAGAAGCCATTGCTGCTGATGGAAAACCGATAACCGAAAATGTAACGCAGGAAGCATCTTCTTTCAGCATAGAAAAATCTTAATTTTTTTTTGATTAAAACCAAATAAAAAGCAAACAAAAGTTTGCTTGTAACCTGCCAGGAATAACATAATCAATTACAATAAAACCTAAACAAATGAAAAAACAAATTTTTATTGCAGCTGCTTTTATTGCGGCTACCAGTTTTACCAACCAACTGATTGCACAAGACGGCGCCGCAGCAAAAACCGCAGGCTACGACTTAAAAAAGAACGTAAAGTGCCGCATCAGCAGCACGCCAACAGGTTGTGATATTTCTTTTACTAACGAAGTTAAAAGTCCAAGAGATGCCGCAAGCGGACAGGCAACAGGAAAAAGGCAGCACAAACCTTTTAGGTTTTCTGTAAGCTCAACGGATAATACAGTAACTGAAATAACAAGCCCACGTGATGCAGCAAGCGGACAGGCAACTGGCAAAAGAACTGCAGAAGCTTCGTCAATTAATTTTAGCAAAGTTACTTATCAATGGATACAGCCATCATGGGATAAAAAAGAAGCGATAAAAAAAATACCTGTTGAAGATGGCGAATTTACTGTGCCAACCGATAGCCCCGATGGTGATTACGAAATGATAGTTTCGTGGAGCTGGGGAGCAACAAACCAGTCAAGCGGAAAATCTTACAGTACATGCCATTTTATGTTATCTATCCAAGATGGTGTTTGCCATGCTATTAATACCAAAGGCACCGGCGCTACTAACAAATAATTATTACAACAGGAAGTAAATTTTTACTTCCTGTTTTTTTATACCAATAAAATCAATTCTCTCTTTTTATTTCCCTCTTAAACCAGCATGAAAAAAAATACCCCAAAAATATTTTTTAGCATACAGCATTTACTGCTTTTTATTTTTTTATGTACAGCAGGTAATGCATTGGCGCAAAGAGATAAAATATTTAAAAAAGACAGCACTACAATAAGATGCAAAGTATTAAATGCAAAAGGCAAAACATATACGTATGCTTTTATTGGTAAAAATAATACCGTTACAAAAGCAAAGGTTGTAAAAACATTAGTTGATTCTGTACAATACAATAAATACGACAGCAATTTAATAACGCACAAACTTTTTGATGAAGAATTGCGGAATGTTGCCGAAGAAGAAGCGCCACCCAAAGCCTGGGTGTTTATATTTGGTATTGGTTTAAATGTGGGCAATATTTTAGAATTTAATTCCTCATC
>NZ_JANPCM010000171.1:0-1730 GCF_031430955.1 Ferruginibacter sp. | reverse complement strand
TTTTACTTGCTCGTCCTATCAGCAACCACGTCGGGGTCGGGGGAGCTGCTCCAATACAGTTTCAATAGCAAACATTACCCTAACGGGATAATTGTTTATTGAAATGATATGGGCTTTGTTGTACTTCACTTTGTGTTGAATATAAACTTGGTGCAAATGTATATCAATTTGTAAATAAACTACCCAAAATTTTATTAAAATTTCAAATGCTTTGAAATATCTTTAGCATCCAATCTGTTTTACTAAATTTTTCTTAACCAATAATTAATACTTGCACAATGGAAAATAATTTTAGCCGCCGCAAATTTATTACTACTACCGGAACAGTTTTAGCAGGCAGCATGCTGATGAATGATGCTGTTGCAGAAACTGCTGCTTTATTTACCGGACCAAAAAAACGCTACGCCATGGTGGGCACCGGCCACCGGGGTACAGGCATGTGGGGTAAAGACGTTTTGAAAGATTATGCAGATTATGTAGAGTTTGTTGGGCTATGCGATACTAATAAAGGCCGTGTGGAAACAGCCAAAAAAATGATGGCAGTTAACTGCCCCACATTTACCAATTTTGAAGAGATGATGAAAACAGTTAAGCCTGATGTTTTAATTGTTACCACAGTTGATGCCACACACAACGAATTTATTGTAAAAGGTATGCAAATGGGTGCCGATATTATTTCGGAAAAACCGATGACGACGGATGAAGCAAAATGCCAGCAAATTATTGATGCAGAAAAAAAGACCGGTAAAAAAGTTACCGTTACATTTAATTACCGCTACTCACCGCACCGTGCAAAAATTTACGAACTGTTACGCAGCGGTGCAATAGGAAAAATTACGTCTGTTGATTTTCACTGGTACCTGGATGTACGCCATGGTGCAGATTATTTTAGAAGATGGCACCGCTTACGCAAAAATGGTGGCAGCCTTTGGGTACATAAAGCATCGCATCATTTTGATTTATTAAACTGGTGGATAGAGAGCGACCCTACAGAAGTTTTTGCTTACGGTGCATTGGAGCATTATGGAAAAAATAATTCGTTCAGAGGTATTAATTGCAGAACATGTGAGTACAAAGACAAATGCAAATTTTACTGGGATATGACGAAAGATAAAAGATTGATGGCGCTGTATGCCGACAATCAACAGTATGATGGTTATTTAAGAGATGGTTGTGTGTGGAAAGAAGACATTGATATTTTTGATAAGATGGGTGCATCAATAAAATATGCCAATGGCGTACAGGTAAGTTATTCGCTAACGGCATACTCGCCTTACGAAGGTTACCGCATTGCATTTAACGGCACCGAAGGAAGATTGGAAGCATGGATACAGGAAAGTAACCCGCCTGCTGGTGACGAAAAGAAAAATTATGACGAACTGATGCTGACAAAAAATTTTGGAAAACCAGAATTGATTAAAGTGTTTACACCCGAAGGTGGCCATGGCGGCGGTGATAAATTATTGAAGGATAAAATTTTTATTCCCGGCACTGCGGATGCATTAAGACAATCGGCTGGTGTAAGAGATGGTGCATTATCCTGCTTAGTTGGTATTGCTGCAAGAAACAGTTGTGATAGTGGTAAGCCGGTGAAGATTGGAGATTTAACAACGATACAACCGGGGGTGAAGAAGGTGTAATTATAAATTTATTGATTATTTTGATAGGTAATAAAAATTATCATTATGTCTGAGTACTAATTCTAATCCAGCATTTTGCTTGTAAAAAGC
>NZ_JANPCM010000170.1:0-13030 GCF_031430955.1 Ferruginibacter sp. | reverse complement strand
GGATTAAAGAAGGAAAATATTTCTAAGGCAGGCTGAATGTCTCAAGACTTAATCTTGATGAAGCCACTATAACCATTTCAGGAATTGATTAAGACTTGCTTGTACTCGGAAACAAAAATTAAAACAGAGCAGTTAATGGAGATATCGTCTGTTTAGAAATCCTTCCTGAATAAGAATGGGTGAAGAACTATAAATCTGGTTAGCCACTCAACATGCTGGAAAAAGAATATGAAGAAGAGATTGAAGCCATAGCAGATGAAACTATAAAAAGCCGCCGCAAACTGGCTGCACATGCTGTAACGCCGGATGGAATTATTTACGCCATTAACGCCGGTGCAAAAACTATTGAACATGGTTTTGGTATGAATGATGAATGTATGAAACTGATGGTACAAAAAAATGTTTTTTGGTGCCCCACCATTTATGTAAATGATTTTGTTGCCGAAGGAAGATTTAAAGCAGGCAGCATAATGAATAAATTATTTACCGAAACAGAACCTGAGCTTTTTAAAAAAGCTGTGCAATACGGTGTAAAGATTGCTTACGGTACAGATATTGGCGGCTACGACTGGAACGAACCGCAGACAAAAGACTTTGAATACTTTATTAAATACGGCATGCAGCCAATACAGGCTATACAAACCGCCACCATTAATGCAGCTGAATTATTAGAGCAGAATAATTTAATTGGTGAAATTATCCCCGGTGCATTTGCAGATATTATCGCAGTGCAGGAAGATCCGCTTAAAAATATAAAAGCATTGCAACAGGTAAAATGGGTAATGAAGGATGGCGTAGTATATAAATCAATCAAATAAACTTTTTTGTTTACCGGTATCTTCAATAAATTTTGGCTTGATCAAATGCAGCCCTAATTCCTTATTCATTTTATCAACTAAATAAACTGTTAACTCCGGCGATGTGGCTTCATCATGCATGTGCATGAAAAAATACAATTCTTCCATGCCTTTATCTAACCAGTATTTCATTCTTTTAATCCATGCATCGCATCTTGTATAATCAGATTTATGCAAACTGTTGCCTACATAACGTATAAATGTTTTGGGAAGAGTTAAGTGCATATGTGCACAATCTCTTCTGCCGGCCGTATCAGTTATTACGGCCCCCATGTTTAACGCTTTTAAAGTAGTAAACATTTCATTTTGTATATCCTCTTTTTTAAACCAATCGGGGTGGCGTACTTCTAAAAAAAATTGCAGGTCGGTGGGTAATGATCTTAAAAAATCAAACAATTCTTCTTTTCTTTTGGGAGAAAAAGCATCACTTACCTGAACAAATATTGGCCCGAGAAATTCTTCAAAAGCAACAATACCACGGAAAAATTCATTGGTAATAAAATCTTTTCCTTTTAAACTGCCACGGTGTGTTACGCCCTGGTACATTTTGGGGCAAAATTTAAAATCTTTTCCTGCTGCGTTTGCTGTCCATTTTTTTATACCGCCTTCGCCATAAACCTTATAATGAGTAGCATTTAATTCAATGCTGTTGTAGTGTTGCACATAATGTTGCAAAAAATCTTTTTCTTTTGTTTTGGGTGGATAAATTTTACCTACCCACTCTGTTCTGCCCCATTTGGCGCAGCCCAAATAAATTTTAGGATTTTTCGCCGGCTTTCCATTTAAAACAGTTTTATTAAACGCAGGTTCTGCAGGTAAAGAAAAATCAATACCGTTTAATTCCTCTGCCGGCATCCTTCCAAATTCCATATAAATATCTTTTTGTAAATCTACAACAATGCTAATTTTAATTATGGATATTTTTATTTTGATTGGGCAACTTGTGTTAACATTAAAGTAACTTCATTGCAATTATAGTATTTTTATTATTGTATAAAATATTGAGTATGCAAAAAGCGCAATTTGGAATGATTGGGTTAGGAACGATGGGACGAAACCTGGTTTTAAATATGGCCGATCATGGTTTTGTGGTTTGCGGTTACGACAGAAATGTTGATCAGCAAAAAAGACTTTTGGAAGAAGGAAAAGATAAACCAGTGCAAGTTGCTGCAAGTATGCAGCAATTTGTTGAAAGCCTTGAAACACCCCGCCGCATAATGATGCTGGTACCTGCAGGCAAAATTGTAGATGGAGTAATAGATGAAATAAAAACTTTTTTACTGGCAGGAGATATTTTAATTGATGGCGGTAATTCGCATTACACAGATACGGATAAAAGAATTGAAAGATTGCAATCAACCGGCATTCATTTTACAGGTATGGGTGTTAGTGGTGGCGAAGATGGTGCAAGGTTTGGCCCCAGTATGATGCCCGGTGGAAATGTTGATGGCTATGCCGAACTAAAACCTATTTTAGAAAAAATTGCTGCGCAAACCGATGAAGGTGCCTGCGTAACTTTTATTGGTAATGGCAGTGCAGGGCATTACACCAAAATGGTACATAACGGTATTGAATACGCCATTATGCAACTGATAAGTGAAGTATACGCCTTATTAAAAAATGCAGCAGGCTGCAACAATGACGAGCTGCATAAAATTTTTACTGAGTGGAACAATGGTGCTTTGCAATCTTTTTTAGTAGAAATAACTGCAAAAATATTTTTGCAGCCTGATGATGCCGATGCATCAAAAAGATTAATAGATGTAATATTAGATAGAGCTGCACAAAAAGGTACGGGACTTTGGACGAGTGTAAGCGCCTTAGAATTGCATGTGCCTTCCGCTGCAATTGATGAAGCAGTTGCTGCAAGAGATTTATCTTCTTACAAAAAAGAAAGAGAAATTATTGATAGTTATACATCTGAAACTGCAGCAATAAACACAACAGATAAAAAACAATTGATACAAAACTTACATGATGCCCTTTATTTTGGAATGGCGGTAAGTTATATACAGGGATTGCATTTACTGCACTCAGCATCTGAGGCTTATAAGTACGAAATTAATATAGCAGATGTAGTACGTATTTGGAAAGGCGGCTGTATCATTCGTTCGCTGATGCTGAATGATATTCGCAAAGCTTATGTAAACAATGCAGCTTTAAAAAATTTATTATTAGATAAAGAATTTTACAAACTGCTTGAACAAAAAAGAAATGCATTGGTTAATAGTTTAAAAACAGGAATGGATAATAAAATAGCCATGCCGGTATTAGGCAGCAGCCTTAATTATTTTGATATGTTCAGCACCGGCAGATTGGGCTCGAATTTAATACAGGCACAACGTGATTTTTTTGGCGCACATACTTATGAACGCATTGACAAAGAAGGAAGTTTTCATACTGATTGGAATTAATAAAAATAAGCCCATGGCAAAACACAATAACATCAAACAACCTGCAGCAATTGTAATTTTTGGCGGCACCGGCGATCTTACCAAACGCAAATTAATTCCTGCTTTTTATAATCTTTTTCTAAGTAAAAACTTGCCCGAAAAATTTACCATTCTATTGCTGGGCCGTAATGAAGATAAAAACGAACAATACAAAAAAGATTTGTTTGAGGGTATAAATGAGTTTTCAAGAACAGGTAAGCCCGATGAAAAAAACTGGAAAATATTCAGTGATAAAATTTTTTACCGGCAGGGTAATTTTTTGGATAATTCCACTTATGAAATATTGAAAAAGGATTTGGATGCATTTGACAAAAAAAATAAACAGCGCTGTTTACGAATTTTTTACCTGGCTATTGCACCACAGTTTATCGAAGCGGCATCAGAAGGTTTATACAAAAACAAATTGTGTAATCAAATTACTTTAGACAGAATTGTGGTAGAAAAACCTTTTGGTACAGACCTGGCATCAGCACAAAAGTTAAATCATTTTTTACAAAAACGTTTTTCCGAAAAACAAATTTTCCGCATTGATCATTACCTCGGTAAAGAAACGGTGCAAAATATTATGGCTTTTCGGTTTGCTAATACCATTTTTGAACCAGTTTGGAACAACCGGTATATCGATCATGTACAGCTTTCACTTTCCGAACAGGTAAGTATTGGCAAACGTGGCGGATATTATGATGGCAGCGGTGCTTTAAAAGATATGATACAAAATCATTTGCTGCAATTACTTTGTGTTGTTGCAATGGAATGTCCGGATAAATATGACGAAAAAAATATCCGCAATGCAAAAGCCAATGTTTTAAAAAGTATAAAACCGTTTAGTGCAGATGCCGTTTTTAAAAATGTATTGAGGGCACAATACACCAAAGGAAAACTAAATAATGTGGCTCAGCAGGGTTATTTACAAGAAGAAAATATTCCGCCTGCATCAACTACTGAAACATTTATTGCTGCAAAATTTTTTATTAATAATGAAAGATGGAAAGGTGTACCATTTTTTTTAGCTACAGGAAAATGTTTACCTAAGCAGGCTTCAGTAATTATGATTCAATTTAAAGATTCGCCTTATAAAATTTTTAAAGACGATACGGTGCCTAATCGCTTAACCATTAGCATTCAACCCGAACAGGAAATAAGTTTATTGTTTGAAAGTAAAGTGCCGGGTGTGCAAATGAAATTAAAGCCTGTAGAAATGGATTTTACTTACAAAGAATCTTACACCGAAGCTACACCTGAAGCCTACGAAACTTTATTGCTGGATGTTTTAGATGGCGATGCTACTTTATTTATGCGTAGCGACCAGGTGGAAGCTGCATGGAAAGTAGTAATGCCGATAATTAATGCCTGGAAAAAAAACCCAAAAAAAGGGCTGCTGAAATATGCCGCAGGTACATGGGGCCCAGCAGCAGCAACCAGTTTATTAAAACCTTTTGCAAAGAAATGGGTGGTGCTGCCAGCAGAAAAAAAATAACACTCCGATAAATTCAAATCCACAATACACCATTAGATATGGCGATAAAAGCAATTACAATAAAAACAATATGGCCCGATGCCTTAGCATTGAGCCATGCTGTTGCTAATTTAATTATTACCGAAAGCAATAAATCGGTGCAGCAAAAAGGTTACTTCACCATTGCATTGTCAGGTGGCAGTACACCAAAATTATTATTTCAATTACTGGCACAGGCACCTTATAAAAATAATATTCCCTGGAAGAAAATAATTATTGCTTTTGGTGATGAACGTTTTGTTGCACCAACCAGTGAAGAAAGTAATTTCAAAATGGCAAATGATGCATTGCTAAAACATGTACCTGTTAATAAAAAAAATATTTTAGCTGTACAAACTTTAAAAGTCACCCCGTCACAATCAGCCGTATTGTATGAGCAAGCTTTAAAAAAATATATCACTAACAAACATCCCTTCGACATGATACTTTTAGGTATTGGTGAAGAAGGGCATACTGCTTCTATCTTTCCCAAAAGTGAATTGATAGGTGATAAAAAAAATTGGGTGAAAAATATTTGGGTACAAGAAAAAAAAATGGATCGCATAAGTTTTACGCTTCCGTTTATTAACAGGGCAAAAAATATTGTGTTTTTAATTAGTGGAGAAAATAAAGCAGCTATTATAAAAAAGATATTTTCTAAGAGTGGCGCTGCACTTCCTGCTGCAATGGTTAAAGCAACAGAAAATACATTTTGGTTTATAGATAAAGCGGCGGATGGGGACTAAGTTCTATTCTCTTTCAGCTTTTCATAAATAACAATCGTCATCAGTATTAAAAGCATACCGTAAAAAGTATCTTCAAAAGGAATGGTATAAATTCTTATTGCTAAATTTTCTGCATTATTGTACAACACAACAGGAATAGCAGTTAAAAACCCATTTACTATTAAAAAGGGAATAAGCATAATGCAATAAGAAACCAGGAAAGTTGTGGCGTCAAATGTTTTAAAATAGTTTTTATTTAAATAAATAACAGTAATAAAAACAGCATTTAAAATAAACGTCCAGCTGGTATAATATTTATTGTAAAAAATAATTCCTGTTAACCATAAAATCAATGCAGTAGTTATAAGTATTACATCTGCGGTATGTTTATTTTTTATTTCGGGAAAATAGTTTTTAATACATTCGTAAATAAATACACAGCAATAGGGCACAATAAAAAAGAAAAGCACTTCTTCAATGGGGAGATTGTAAATTTTTAATCCTGTAATATAATTTTCATTAAAACTCCAAACGCCTTTAGCAGTAAAATAAAAATCCCATACAATATAAATTACGGCAGGTAACAGCATTGCCGGAAAAAGATATTTCCACTTTTTATAGAAAGCTACTTTTTTATCGAAGCTCAGTGCAAACGGGCCGATAAAAGATGCTGCTAAAATTATCAAGTATGTGTAGTGCTGATTCAAGTAAGTAAGATATACTGTTTAGTGGAAAACAAAAAAACGAATTGAAAGTTTAGAAACTGTTTGAGTTATTGAAAAAAGAATTAGCAGCCCACGGTGTAAAATTAATTGGCGGTGGCCTTAATGAAGCACCATTTGCTTACAAGGATATTAATGAAGTAATGCAAAGCTAAACCACATTGGCAGATGTGATGGGTAAATTTTATCCGGTGATTCTGCAGATGAATGGAAGAGATTTAAGGGAATTTAGAAAGCGTAAAGAAGAAATGACAGGTGAATAACTTTATAGCAGTAGTGGTTGAGTTGTATAAAACTCAGCCGTTTTTATTTCCAAACAGACTGCTCTAAAATACTTTGCCAGGAATTATCAATCACAAAAAAAACTAATCTTACAATGTGATACGTTGCAAGAAAAATTGCTAACCCATAAGCCAGCTTTTTATTATACAACCATTTTGTAAAATATTCTTTTTTAGTAATCAGTTCGGCGGTAAGTACCACAATAGTTAATAAACAAAACGCAATTACAAAGGGACCGAGTAGATGATAACTTAAACTTTTGTAAATGTCTCCCTCATAAAAATATACCAGCGATTTGGTAATACCGCAACCGGGGCAAGGAAAACCCGTAAGCATTTTAAACGGACAAAGTGATTGATCAGTTTCTAAATGATGATTGCCATTATTCAATAATAAAAAATACGGAATTACCAGCGTTACTAAGGCGCCGGTAATTCCGTACCACTTACGTTTATCTCTTGTATTAATTGTATAGTTTGTTAACGTCACCTTGTACAATCATTGCAGCAACTACCGGAAAAAGAAATCCCAAAATAATTAATAAAGTAGATTGGTCTTTTTGCGGTTCGCCGGTTCTTGCATATACTTTTGGCAGGGCTTCTTTGCCGGCTAAATAATAAAAATAAACGTTTACCGGCATACAGCATCCTGCAAAAATGGCTATCGGTTGCGAAATAATTTCCTTTTCTGCAACTGCATTTAATACTTCTGCCATTTTAATATTCCAGTAAATAAGGTATAGTCCACAGGATAATAGCCCAAAAACTAAAACCATAATCGGGTCAACTTTAAATAAAGGAATAGGGGTTTGGTTGTTCCGGTTGTCTGGTAATTGTTCCATAATTGTTTTATTGGTTAAAGTTTTACGAATATAGAATAATAAGTTGAAAAAAGCAGTGCCCCGGAATTTGGTAGCTTTTTGAGAATGTGTTGATTATTTTATATTATTTGCAGATATTCTTTTGTGTGGTTATTGGTAATATTTTTTATAAGCCAGGTATCATCTTCAAAGTCAAAAGAAATAAACCACGTAGTGGAGCGATTAGATTTGTAGCTGCAGTAGTAGGTGCCGTATTTAGTATTTTTGGTTTTTCTATGGCGAAGAGTTGGTATTGTGTACATAAAGTTTACAATGTTATCCACGTACTCCAGGGCATTCTCTACAAAACCAAAATATTCTTTATCATAAAGTATAAAAACAAGATCGAATAATTTACTTTCTAATGCAGGGAGAATTACTACTTTTTCCATACTTTATTTATTCTTCCATGCATTTTTTTTCTAAAATCTTCCAATGTTATTGCGCTTTCGCATTCTTTTTGAAATTTTGTTTTTACAATTACGCCCAGTTCGTAAAGCATAGGTGTAATCACTTCTCTGTGTTTTTCAACATTAATAGTGACATGGGTTATCTCCCCTTTAGTATTTTTTTTTGTTGCTATTCCTGCAATACGTGGCATACCGTATATTTTGTTTATTGCAATTTACAACTTTTATTTTAGGAAGCTGGTTATGGTTATTACCTTTTTGGCAGCTCCTTCATTTTAAAGTATTTTTACCCAACAATATAAATGAATGACTACAACCACCGACAGAATAAAAGAACTCTTTGCTGCATTTTCAACATCACCCGTTACTGCTATTGATAAATTACCACAAGCCGGCAGCGAACGGCATTACTTTCGCATTCACACAAAAGATAAAAATTTTATTGCCACTTACGGTGCCAACATAAAAGAAAACGATGCTTTTATTTATTTTTCTCAGCATTTTAAAAAGAAAAATTTATCTACCGCAAAAATCTTATGTATCAACAGCGATAAAGATATTTATATACAGGAAGATTTTGGTGATGTATCGTTGCTGAATAAATTAGAAGAGCAGGGTTATGTACAAAGCGTATATGAGTTGTACAAAGAAAGTTTGCACCAGCTGGCATTACTGCAGGTAAAAGGACACGAGGAATTGAATTATAAAAAATGTTTAACCAATACTTCGTTTGGTAAACAGGCCATCATGGCCGACCTGTTGTATTTTAAATATTATTTTTTAGATGCTTTGCGCAAACCTTATGACAAACAAAAACTGATTGATGACTTTGAAGCATTGAGTAATTATTTGGCTCATACGGAATATAAATTTTTTATGTTCCGTGATTTTCAAAGCAGGAATATCATGGTGAGCGAAGACAAAGCTGTTCACTTTATAGATTACCAGGGTGGCATGAAGGGTGCGCCGCAGTATGATGTAGCTTCTTTATTATGGCAGGCTAAAGCAAATTTACCCGACGATTGGAAATTGAATTTACTGGAAGATTACATCAACTCGTTTGAAAAAATTGTAGAAGAAACAGTGGACAGAGATGTTTTCAGAAGCCAGTATAACGGCTATGTATTAATTCGCTTGCTGCAGGTGCTGGGTGCTTATGGTTTTAGAGGTTTGTTTGAAAGAAAAGCACATTTTTTAACCAGCATTCCTTTAGCGTTACAAAATTTAAAATGGTTTATCAATAACCAGAGTATTGGTATTGCAGTGCCGGAGTTTAAAAAAGTTTTAGAGCTTTGCATCAGTGATGAAGTGATACAGGAGTTTACACCCATGCAGGCAACAGATAACACACCGTTAGTAGTTACTATAAATAGTTTCTCTTACATACAAACCGGTTACCCAAAAGACGAAACTAAAAACGGCGGCGGTTTTGTTTTTGATATGAGGGGCATTTTAAATCCCGGCAGATTTGATGATTACAAACATTTATCGGGCCTGGATAAACCGGTGAAAGATTTTTTAGAACAGCAAACAAAGATGCCCGACTTTTTAAACAGTGTGTACAGCATCATTGATATTTCGGTAGAGGATTACATTAAACGTGGTTTCGATCATTTAACCATCAACTTTGGTTGCACAGGCGGGCAGCACCGCAGCGTATATGCTGCCGAAGCTATTGCCAGGCATTTGAGAAATAAATTTAAAGTGAAAATTAATTTAGAACATACAAACAAGGAAAATTGGAAAACAACACCCGTGCAATAATCTTTTCTGCTGGCCTTGGCACACGTTTTAAACCCTGGACCGATGCACATCCTAAAGCACTCGCTTTAGTAAACGGCAAATCTTTATTGCAACGTAATATAGAATACCTGCAGCAATATGGTATTAAAGATATAGTGGTAAACATTCATCATTTCCCCGAACAAATAATTGATGCAGTTAAAAAAAATAATGGTTGGGGAAGTAATGTTATTATAAGCGATGAAAGCAATGAAGTGCTGGAGACTGGTGGCGGATTAATGAAAGCAAAAGAGTTATTAAATAATGGCAAACCATTTTTTTCTTTAAATGTAGATATCCTTACCAATCTGGATTTAAATAAACTGATGGCTTTTCATCAGCAGCATAAACCATTGGTTACATTTGGTGTTACCAGCAGAAAATCATCACGGGTTTTATTATTTGATAATGATAACCGTTTGTGCGGCTGGAAAAATTTACAAACCGGTGAAGAAAAAGGCCCCCACCTAACCTCCTGCAAAAGGGGAGGAAAAGAGCCCGGACTTCATGAAATGGCTTACAGCTGTGTGGTAATTTATGAACCCGAAATTTTTTCTTTAATAAAACAAGAAGGAAAATTTTCTATTATGGACAGTTACCTTGATTTAGCTGCGGGGCATGTTATATTAGGCTATGACCATAGCGGCGATAATTTAGTTGATGTAGGTAAGCCTGAAAGCGTGGCGGTTGCAGAAAAATTATTCTTTTAATATTATACCAATTGGACATTTATTTATTATTACTCTTGTATCGCTTTTTTAGGACTAGTCAGATCTCTTATCATTTTAATTTCCGGTATTTTTTGTTACCCTTACCCAATCCACCAGCATTTTACTTTCTTTATTTTTTATGGATTGAAATGTAGAAACGGGTAAACCGTAATAGGGTTCTTTAATACCATTTATTTTAAATGGATATATACCGCCAACTGCAAAATTTAGAAGAAGATATTTATTTGTGTTAAAAGCCCAGTCGCCAAAAAATTGCGTCATTGGTTTTGTTACACGAAACATAGGCACATCATCATATTTAAATATCATACTATCAGGTGTCCAGTCTACAGCGTAAATATGCCAGCTGGTTACATCGTTTTTTTCAGGAAAGTATAACCGGTTTACTAAGCCTGCATCGCCACTGTATCCTTTACCATGCACTGCTGCATTAGCCCAATCTTTTTCACCTATATTTTCCATAATATCCACTTCGCCGGTTTCGGGCCAGTTGCCGTTTCCTAACAGCCACCATGCTGGCCAAAGGCCTGCACCTGCAGTTAATTTAATTCTTGCAGATGCGGAACCATACAAAAAATCAAATTTGCTTTTCGTATTTATTCTGCCAGAAATAAAATCAAATTTTTGTCCGTCTTTTGTTACAAAACCCGGTGTAAAATGAGGCTGTAAAACTAAGGCGCCGTTTTGGGCACCTTCTGCAGTACCGTTTATAAAAGAAATGGCAGAGTTGGAATCAACGTAAGCTTGTAATTCGTTATTAAAATGCATCCCTGTTGTTTCGACATTCCATTTGGCACTGTCTAACCTGGTATAAGAAAAGTCATCGAAAAAAATTATGCTTTTATTTGGGCTAACCGTAGCAGGTACATTTACCGAAGCCACTTTACATTGTACCATAATACTTACACAAATTGATACAGCAATAGCGTAAGAAACTAAGTTTCTAAATTTTTTCATACTGTTAATATAGTTAACCGTTTAATTACTGATACACTCTTACGTAGTCAACTTCCATTGTTGCGCTGGTAACTGCAGGATCAATTACCCCACCAAAATTACCACCCATTGCCACGTTCAGTATTAAAAAAAAGTTTTGATTAAATGGCAAAGAGCCATTGTTGTTAAAGGTGTAAAACAATTGTGTATCTACATAAAATTTAATAGTTGTTGCCGACCATTCCATAATATAATTATGAAATGCTGTGGTAGCATCAGGGATCATAACAGTACTGCCATCTCCATTACCACCCGAGTGACCGGGATGATGCAGCGTGGCATAAATTTTATTCAAACTGTTTCCTACATGCTCCATAATATCAATTTCGCCGCAACCGGGCCAGCTTACAGTATTGATATTGCTGCCCAGCATCCATATTGCCGGCCACGTACCGCCACCTGCAGGTATTTTTGCCCTTATTTCTACTTTACCATATTTAAAAGAAAATTTATCTTTTGTTAATAACCTGGCCGATGTATAAGCACTGCCACTGTAAGATTCTTTAATAGCCGTAATTTTTAGTACCCCATTTAATATTACTGCATTCTCCGGCCTGCTGGTATAATACTGTAGTTCATTATTACCCCAACCACCTGCACCTAAATCGTATCCCCATTTTGTGCTGCCGGGTGCACCATCTACATTAAATTCTTCCGACCATACAAGGGCCAGTGGACCAATAACCACATTTACGGTTACACTAATAGATTTACTTACAGTTAATCCCGAACTACTTTTTGCTGTAACTGTAACTGTATAAGTATTAGTACCTGCAAGTGTATATTTAAAATTAGTTACCCCAGATGGAATTGTTGCAACAACACCGTTTCCAAATTCATAGTCGTACGAAACCGCATTAGTTGCAGTAGCCGTAAATGCTACAGTGCCGCTGCCATCTGTACTGGGTACTGCAGTAACCATTAAATTAGATGGTGCTGTTTGTGCCGGTTTGTTGTCGCTGCTTTTTTTGCAACTGCCATTTATAAAAGCTATTGACATAATTGCCAGCAGTATTGATCTGTTAATGTATCTCATTTTACTGTTATTTATTTTTTAATTTTTGATACCAGGAATTACCATCCGCACCAATATTACGTAAGTTAATACCTGTAGCTGAAATCGACAAAATTTCATAAGTAGTGCCGCCTGTACCAAAATTAATTATCCCATTTCCCGGAACGTTAAATTGTATTCTCGTAGAATTAGCACTGGTAGATGCTGTTGTAGCATCCATAAAAGCTAATTTTTTATTACCGCCTGTGTTAATGGGATAGCAACCATCGCCTCCGCTAAAACCATAAAACCCGGACGAGGCGCCTATTGAAAAATTATCGCCTTTGTTATTAACCGACATAAACACATTATTACTGGCATCTTTTGAAAAAGTGATCTCGTCATCGTAAGCACAGGCTTCTCTTGAGTTAGGTGTTGCTGCATACCATATTGGAGCAAACTGATCATTAGGCCCTACCCCAAAATGCCCTGCAGCATCCTTATCGGTTATCCAAACTTTAGATGAGCCGTTAGTTAAGGATTGCAAAATTGCAGCCGGTATTTCAAAAGCAACAAATACTTTTATTTTTTTACTTATGGTAGATATGATACCTCCTGTACCAACAGCATTTACATTAATAGTGTAATCATAAGTTCCAGGGTTAGAGTATTTATAAGTAATAACGCCTGATGGTACCGTTTGGGTTTTACCATCGCCAAAATC
>NZ_JANPCM010000169.1:0-5054 GCF_031430955.1 Ferruginibacter sp. | reverse complement strand
AAAAATGACATCTTCATTGAAAGAAATAAAAAGAACCGATCTGCAAAACAGGATCACTGAATTATCCCGTAAAGAAAAACAAAGCAATGGTTTGATAGAAGCAGAAAGAGAAAAATTAATAAAACCTATCAGGGATAAACTGCTTGTGGCAATACAGGAAGTTGCAAAAGAAAACGGCTACTCACACATCGCCTATAAAGAACAAATGATAGTTTTTCCTGCAGCAGATGATATTACTGAAAAGGTTAAAAAGAAACTGGGTATTAAATAATTACTTTTCTACTTTTTTAAAATCTAATACGGTACCATTAATGCAGTAACGTAAACCGGTAGGCGGCGGGCCATCTTCAAACACATGGCCTAAATGGCTGTTGCATTTGCCGCAGGTTACCTCTGTTCTTTTCATACCGTGTGTATTATCGGGAGTATAAATTATACTTTCTTTTGTAATGGCCTCAAAAAAACTGGGCCAGCCGCAACTGCTTTCAAATTTACCATTGCTGCGAAAAAGTGGGTTGCCGCAAACAGCGCAAAAATAAGTGCCGGTATCAAAACTGTTCCAGTATTTTCCGGTAAAAGCCCTCTCCGTTCCTTTTTCTCTGGCAATATTATATACGTCGGTCGGTAAAGTTTTTTTCCACTCCGCTTCACTCTTTGTAACTTTTGCCGTATCTGCCGGCGAAACTACAGGCTCATTTTTTTTAGAACTATCCATAATATTTTTTTTAGATTGATTATTTGAAAAATTACTGCAACTGCTTAATAAAACAGCAAACAGTAATGGTATGTAAAATAAAAACTTCATAACTACTATACAAAACCGGGTTTAAAAGGTTTTAAATATACGAAAAGCTGGAGGCTAAAGTTTTTAAGACTTTCTTGCAAATGTTAAGGGATATTTAAAGTTGGTATATTATATTTGCTATCTTCACAAGTACAGCGATAAATATGTTTAATTTAATATTATTTGGCCCGCCGGGCAGTGGTAAAGGAACGCAGAGCGAAAAACTAATTGCAAAGTTTGGGTTAAAGCACCTTAGCACAGGCGATTTGTTGCGTAGCGAAATTGCCAACCAAACCCCACTGGGCGTGGAAGCAAAAAAAATTATGGACAAAGGACAGCTGGTGCCGGATGAAGTGGTTATTGGTATGATAAGTTCTGCACTGGATGCTAACCCCAATGCAAAAGGTTTTTTATTTGATGGGTTCCCCCGTACATCTGCACAGGCCGAGGCGCTGGATAAATTATTAGAACTTAAAAAAACATCTATAGCTATAATGCTGGCGCTGAATGTTAGCGAAGAAGAATTGGTAAAGCGATTAATGAAACGTGGTGAAACCAGCGGCCGAAGCGATGATACTAATGAAAATGTTATAAGGGCAAGGATAACAGAATACCGTAACAAAACAGAAGTGGTTGCCGACTATTATAATAATTTTGATAAAGTGGTAATGGTAAAAGGCGAAGGAAGTGTGGATGATATTTTTGCAGCCTTGTGTAAAGAAATAGAAGCCAGAATGTAGTAAAACATAAAAATTATTTTAAAAGCAACCGCCAGCTGGCGGTTGCTTTTTTTATTTTAAATTGTGCAGCTAAACTAAATATATGGATGCAGTAAAACTCGATTTTATACAAAAGAAATTTGTACCATTAGTAAACAGCCTGCCTGCTGATGCAGTGGGTAAATGGGGCAAAATGAATGCACAGCAAATGGCAGAACATGTAACGGGATTTTTTAAAGTATCATCGGGCAAACTGCATTTTCCATTGGTAACACCCGAAGAGCATTTACCCAAGTTTAAAGAGTTTTTATTAAGCGATAAGGAATTCAGGGAAAATACAAAAGCTCCCGCTTCGGTAATAGGAGAAGAAGCGTTGCCGTTACGCAGCAGTAATATGGCAGAAGCGGTTGATGGTTTGCAAAAAAGTATTGCTGAGTTTGTAGATTATTTTGCAGCTGATGCAAATATAAAAACACTGCACCCCGTATTTGGTGCATTAAATTTTGAAGAATGGATTTTGCTGCATTATAAGCATGTAACACATCATGCAAAGCAGTTTGGGTTACAGGTATCAAATAAAATTGATTTTTAAAAATGAATAAATTAGGCAACTACATAACCGGCAACTGGATTACAGGCGATGGCGATGGGCAACTTTTATACAACGCCGTTACTGCAGATATAATTGGTGCAGCAAGTACAAAAGGTGTAGATTTTAAATCGGTTACTGAATATGCAAGAACAGTGGGCAACCCGGCTTTACGCAAAATGACTTTTCATGCAAGAGGAAATATGCTTAAAGCATTAGCATTGCATTTGCGTAATCATTTAGATAAATTTTATGCCATCAGTTATCAAAGCGGCGCCACCAAAGCCGATAGCTGGGTGGACATTGAAGGCGGTATCGGCAATCTTTTTGCCAATGCATCATTAAGAAGAAAATTTACGGATGAAGTTTTTTGTATAGATGGCGAAAGCCATAATCTTAGTACCAACAATACTTTTATGGGCACCCATATTCTTATACCAAAAGAAGGTGTGGCCATACATATCAATGCCTTTAATTTTCCGGTGTGGGGTATGCTGGAAAAAATTGCAGTGAATTTATTGGCAGGCATGCCCTGTATTGTAAAACCGGCTACGGTTACCAGTTATTTAACGGAAGCGGTGGCTAAAGAAATTATTGCAAGTAAAATTTTACCCGAAGGAAGTTTGCAATTACTCTGCGGCAGTGCAGGCGATTTATTAGATCATGTAACAAGCCAGGATGTAGTAACATTTACCGGAAGTGCAAAAACAGGATTGATGCTAAAATCTAATCCACATATTTTACGGGAATCGGTACCGTTTACAATGGAAGCCGACAGTTTAAATTGTATTGTGTTGGGAGAAGATGCAACACCCGGAACTGCAGAGTGGGATATTTTTGTGAAAGAAGTAAGAAGAGAAATGACTTTAAAAGCGGGACAGCGTTGTACCGGTATCCGTAGAATATTTGTGCCTGAAAATAAAATGGAAGATATGTGGAAAGCTATTGCTGCATCATTAGCACAAACAACCATTGGCAATCCGCTGAATGAAAAAGTAAGGATGGGTTCTTTAGCAGGAGAAACACAACGTAAAGAAGTAAGAGAACAGGTGCAAAAATTATTAGCCTCTTCACAAATTGTTTATGGCAGTTTAGATAGTGTGGAAGTCATAGATGCCGATGCCAGCAAAGGCGCTTTTATTTCTCCCATTTTATTAATGAATGATAAACCTTTTACTGCAACAGCAGCACATGAAGTTGAAGCATTTGGCCCTGTCAGCACCATCATGCCGTATAAAAATATTGAAGAAGCCATTACGTTAAGTAAATTAGGAAAAGGAAGTTTAGTTACTACAATTGTTACTGCAGATTATTCTGTTGCAAAACAATATGTAATTGGTGCAGCATCGCATCATGGCCGTATTTTGGTATTGAATAATGAATGTGCAAAAGAAAGTACCGGCCACGGCTCACCGCTGCCGTTATTAGTGCATGGTGG
Organism: Ferruginibacter sp.; assembly: GCF_031430955.1. Classification (GTDB taxonomy): domain Bacteria; phylum Bacteroidota; class Bacteroidia; order Chitinophagales; family Chitinophagaceae; genus Ferruginibacter. The sequence continues at coordinate 1,524 of NZ_JANPCM010000169.1, read as the reverse complement.
TCCCGGTCGTGCCGGCGGTGGCGAAGAAATGGGTGGTATACGTGGTGTAAAACATTATTTGCAACGTACGGCTTTGCAGGGCTCTCCAACAACCATTACGGCAATCACCAATGTGTATCAACCCAATGCGAAAGGAAAAAATCCGGGTAAACATCCCTTTAAAAAATATTTTGAGGAGTTGCAAATTGGGGATCAAATTGTAACTGAAAAAAGAATGATCACCAGCGAAGACATTGATAAGTTTGCCGACCTGAGCGGAGATCATTTTTATGCTCACATTAAAACAACAGATTTTACAGGCACCATGTTTGAGCAACAGGTAGCGCATGGTTATTTTATTATGAGTATTGCAGCAGGATTATTTGTGGATAATTATGAAAAAAATCCAGTGCTGTTAAATTATGGTATAGACGAATTGCGTTTTACTAAGGCCGTTTATCCCGGAGCGGAAGTATATATTCGTTTTACCTGTAAAGAAAAATTACCCAGTGATAAAAGGGTAATTGAAAAACCCGAAGATTTTAAAAGAGGTGATGATATTGAAAAAGGGATTGTAAAATGGCTGGTAGAATTTTTTGATGAAATGGATGAAATTACCGGCGTGGCAACGATTTTAACAATGGTGGCATTAAAAGAAAAATAAAATTTAGAAGGAAAAAAATAGTGAATTAAAAAGAGGTTGCTGATTATAGCAACCTCTTTTCTATTGGAATGAAACCAAAATTTATTTAATCAACATCCCAAAACAGGCGTGAGGTAAATACATTAATAGTACCCTGTGCAGTAACATTTGCTCCATTGCTTGCCAACTCACTGGCAGGATAGAATAAACGAACAGGCAACGGCTGACCTACCGGTGCGCCTGCTGATGGAGGTATTGCAGGATAATTTGTTCTGCGGAATTCGGACCATGCTTCAAAACCACTAAAGTTGGTAAGTGCTATCCATTTTTGAAACCATATTGCTTTAAGTTTATCTGGCGATGCATTCCAGTCGGACAGATCTTTTCCATTAACCAAAATAGTGGTTGCAGGGTTTGAAGTGGTTCCAGTAACACGGAATGATTCTTTAACGCCCTGCTCATAATAAGACTGTGCAGTGCCGGCTAAATTTACAGCAGCACCATACAATTGTTTAGCTTCTGCAAGGTTAAAGAAAGATTCTGCAGCCAGCATCAGGTACACATCTTTATTAAATTGGTTTTTAATAATAAAAGATGGGCCAATGTAGGAAGTGTTTTGTGCAAGGTAACCAGAGGTTGAGCCAAATGGAACCCCCACATAATTTGATAAAACTTCCGGCTGTGTACTTACGCCGGGGTTATTTGGATTTTCGCCCCCCTTTGCATATGCTAAACGCTTTAAACGGAAAGTGTCGTCCAGAGCTATTAAATTATTTAATAAAAAAGTAGTGGGCCTGGGGAAACGGGCTAATGCCTGAACAGCACCGGTAGCCGTGTAACCCCAATTGTTATAAATAGGATTGGTTTGCCCGGCACTTGCTACATAACCAGGATTTGATCTT
>NZ_JANPCM010000168.1:0-5184 GCF_031430955.1 Ferruginibacter sp. | reverse complement strand
TTTCCTTCTTCAAACAACATCATCATGGCTACGCTGGTGATGGCTTTTGTTTGCGATGCAATGCGGAAGATAGCATTTTTCTGCAAGGCAGATTTGGTATCCATATCATTTACACCGGCTGCTTTATAATAAGCAATTTTTCCATTGCGGATGATGAGTGCTACACCACCCTGCATCCATTCTTTTTTTGCCCAGTCATTCATCTCCCTGTCTAAGCGTTGCAATCTTTCTGTAGAAAAGCCTGCAGCTTCGGGAGTGGTTAGGGGTATTATTTTTTGTGCGGTTGCAAATTGTATTTGCAGGATGATGATGGTGGCAAGAAGGAAAATCTTTTTCATAAAAATTATTTATGGTGTGAAAGTTTATTGAGTTAAGAAGGTTATTTTTTTATTGTAATAAAGTTTTTTATAAATGTTTAGTGAGACACGAAACAAGACTATGACTCGAAAATTATTAATATTACCCCTTCGGGGTTTTGCATAAGCTTTTGTCTATTGTGCTATATTAATATCAGCCTTTCAGGCTTTTTAATCCCGAAGGGCAATATCATTAAGTTAAGGGTATTTTAAATTATAAAAGACCCAATTCCAGTTCCCTCTCCTTTGGAGAGGGGTTGGGGTGAGGTCATTACAAAAGCTTAACTTAATGACATTGCCCGAAGGGGTGATATTATTCTAATTACAAAATTTATCCGGCAATGATTTTTTCTACTACTTAAACTATAAAAAAAGAAAACTATTATCGAAGACCCGGCCCTGCTAATGCCTTTCCTGCCCTTACTCCTAAATGTTTTTCGTTTTCAACAGTTACCACGCCATTCACCATTACAAAATAAAATCCTTTGGAGTAAGCATGCGGTTTTTCAAAAGTACTAACATCATTTACTTCGGCCTCGTTAAAAATTACAATGTCGGCATTCATGCCTTCTTTTAATAAACCAATATTTTTTAACTGAAATTTTTGTGCTGGTAAACTGGTCATTCTTCTTATCGCTTCTTCTAAAGAAATTACTTTTTGCTCCCGTACATATTTACCCAACACTCTTGCATTGGTGCCGTAGCCACGTGGGTGCGGCGCCCCTGCACCAAAGGCTCTTATACTTGCATCGCTTGCAAACATGTTGAAGGGGTATTGCATAATGTGCTGCACATCTTTTTCGCTCATACCATGAAAGACCATACCGGCGCCACCATTGATCATCATCTCCATAACTGTTGCAGCTTCTTCAGTTACTTTATGTTTTCTTCCTTTTAATAAATTAATGGCTTCAATACTTTTTCCATTTAAAGCCGTGTCTGCTTTGTAGTAAGCCACCACAGCATAACTTAAATGTTTTAATTTACGGTTCTTTAATTTTTTGGTGATGTAAGCGGTTACCTGTTTTTTTATTTCGGGCCTGCTTAGTCTTGCTGCAATAGAATCTTGTCCGTCGGCTAAAATTTCGTCGGGTAATAAAGTACTGAGTGATGTACTGCTGGCGGTGTATGGATATTGATCGATGGTTACATCGAGCCCTTCATTTCTTGCAGCAATTATCATAGGTAAGGTTTGATTGCTTCTGCCCCAGTTTTGTTGTCCGCTTAATTTAAAGTGCGAAATTTCTACCGGGATATTGGCACCTCTTGCAATAGCTAATGCTTCATCAATGGCTTGTGTTACACTGTCGCCTTCGTCCCTCATGTGTGTTGCATACACGCCATTGTATTTTGAAGCCACTTTTGCCAGACGAATGATCTCCGGCGTTTTGGTATAGGTGCCGGGTATATAAATTAACCCGGTTGATAAACCTACTGCGCCATCTTTCATAGCATTATCAACAATGGTTTCCATTTGCAACAATTCTGCTTCAGTAGCATCACGGTTGGCACGGCCCATCACGGCTTTTCTTACATCGTTGTGGCCAATTAATGTGGCTACGTTTATAGAAAGTTGTAAGGAATCTATCCACTGCAAATATTTTCCAATGTCGATATTAGAGGCACCGCAGTTGCCTGCAATAACTGTGGTAACGCCATCATAAATAAAATTATCTGCTGTGGGAGTTTTGGCTTCGTCGCCTTCAATATGGGTGTGCACATCAATAAAACCTGGTGCCACAATTAATCCTTTGGCATCAATTGTTTTTGTAGCAGTGGCAGTAATGTTTTTTTGTATAGCAATTATTTTTCCTTTGGTGATGGCAATGTCGGCATAGTACCAGTTGTTGCCGGTGCCGTCAATTATTTTTCCATTGCGGATCAATAAATCGTATGGGGGTGTTTGGGCTAATAGAGAAAAAGGGAGTAAGAGTGCTAATAATAATTTCATGATGGTAAGATAAAATTATTTTTTCAATTATTGTTTATTGCAGGATTGTTGTTGAAAACAGTATTAACCTCTGCATACAGAATGAGTGTTGTGTTACTTTTTTTGCGGAAAAAAGTATTCAAAAAAGCCACCCGAAATCGAATACAGCCCGATTTCGGGAAGCAGCTATGTGGAGCATTTGTAATTCCACTGTTAGTGTTAGAAAGAATAATTATATTTTCATTTCTTTTAAAGACAAATAAATTTCCTTTAAAAAATTATTCTCCCGGATGATATTTTTTTTCTGCATGTTGCAACACATCATCTTTATAAAATAATACATCTTTAAATTTTCCCCGGCTGTACATTAAGCTCTGGTCAAAAAAATGCGGAGAGTTTTCGTTGCCGCTGTTGCCCCCGGCTAATAAAGATTTTGCTTTTATTTTTTTTCCAAACTCCACCGCACAAATAAAACTGTTGCCATTTACGCCATATCTTTTAACAGTGCCGGGAAAATTGCGGCTGGTGTACGATGGTAACATACCCCACGTTGATGATGCAAATGGAACAGGAATACTTTCTTTATTATCGTCAAATTTATTATCAATATCGGATGATATTCTTTGAAAACGATTAATATCTCCCCAGGGCATTTCCCATTTGCCAAATTTATTTTGTAATTCATTTATTACAATGGCAAAGGGTTCAAGCAGATCTTGTGGTATTGCTTTTGTAATAAAGCGGTTGGTTTTAGTAACCTGGTCAACAAACTGGAATTCATCTTCATCATTGCTTTTAACAATTTTAGGAATTAATTTTTGTCCCCATTCAACTGCTAAAGTTGTTGCAACAGAATTTACACTGCAACGCATATCCCAGTTTTTTAAAATAGTTATTGGCTCAATTAATTTTGAGTACAAACTATCATTGGGAACAATATTTTTTTCAAAAGCATTTATTAAAGCAGGAATTAGTTTTTCAAATGCGGCAAGATAAGTATCGTAACCTGCTGCAATTACTTTATCAAGGTTGTAATTTTTTTGGTTATCTAAAACACGTACGGCATTTATACCCCGGTAATTTTCGCCATCAGGCGCCATATAAAATGGATAGTTTTCTTTTTTAGGACTGTTAGTACCGGCAACAGTAAAAGGCGTGGAATTACAATTTTGTAACCAGCCATTTACGGGATTTATACTTTGTACAATTTCATTTATTGGATGAAGGCCTTTCCATTCTGTTGCTGTTATTGTACCATCTACTGCTTTGTTCCAATTGTATTTTTTATCTTTTACTGGGATGCGGTTGCCATGCCAGTAAGCAATATTCCCTTGGGCATCCGCATAAACTGTATTGTTGCTAATGTTTCCTTTAAGGTCTAATGTTTTTTTAAAGGCGATAAAACTGGTGGCTTTATTTCTTTGCCAGCATTGTATCAATCCATTCATTATCCTGTTGTCGGCTCTCAGGCTTAAAATTTGCCCGTTGCGGTTGGCCATTACAGGCCCGTGATGGGTGTAGAGTGCCGTAATATTTTTTGTTTCAATATTATCAGCAACTTTATAATGGAGTGATATCTTTTTTTCAATCACTTTTTTTTGTGCATTGTTATATTGATAAACATAGCCAGTATTCTTTTTAGAAATTTTTTCTATGTAAGTATCTGCTGCATCAACTACACTGGAAGTATGCATCCAGCCGCAGTGTTCATTAAAACCCTGGTACACAAAAAACTGGCCCCAAGTAACGGCGCCGTAAGCATTCAACCCTTCTTCGCTAACAATATGCACTTCTGGCCGAAAGTAAAATGTTACATGGGGGTTTATATAAAGAATGGCATTTTTTGATTCGGTAATTTTTGGTGCAAAGGCAAAACCATTGGAGCCTGTTACATTTTCTTCTTCCTGCTTTTTTATAATAGCAACCGGCGCTTCGCCGGAATAAAAGTTTTTTAATTCATCAACGGTAATATCTGCAGTGCTGATGGCGCCAATGCTGCCATCCGTCCACAATAAAGGATACCATGGTTTAAAGCGGGTGAGCAGAGCCGGTTTCGTTCCTGGATTTTTATAGAGATAATAATTAATGCCATCTGCAAAGGCATTGCATAATTTTTGTAACCAGGCCGGCGCTTTATTATAATCTTTTACAGCATCAGCACTGTCAATGATCATCTTTATTAAAAGATCGTCGTATAATGCTGCTTCGCCTTTTACTTCGGCCATGCGGCCCAGTTTTTCAATATAATTTAATTCTACTCTTTTAAAATCATCTTCGCATTGGGCATACAATAAACCAAAAACTGCATCAGCATCTGTTTTGCCATAAATGTGCGGCACTCCGTAGTTATCACGAATTATGGTTACGTTTTTTGCCTGTGTTTGCCATTTAGTTATTTCGGCAGAGGAAAAGGATTGGGCAGAAATATTTTGGCAAACGATGATAAAAAATAAAATAATTGATATTTTTTTGGAGAAAGCGAATATTATTTTCATTAAAATATTTTTAGTAATTGTATATTATTTTAATTTCTTCACAAGCAAAATGTTGAATTTATTTTAAATAGTCGCTCACTTTTTTGTTGATAAATGCTTTTACCTTTTCCCAAGTTTGATTTTTTAAACTTATAGGGTCTTCACTTTCATCAGCATCCGCAAAATAGATAATTGCCTGTGGAACAGTAATATACAAGTTTTGAGTAGAATATTTTTCTTTATGAAGATTAATAAAATCTGACATCGCCTTTATTTCTTCACAAGGTTTAGTTATTTTCCAACTTCCATTGTTGTAAGTATCTGGATATTTGAAGCTTCTGTCTGCCTGCTCAAAGACTGGCTGCACTTCAATATGGAAGTTTTGATACAAAACCCTTACAACTAGACGATCTACATAAACAGT
>NZ_JANPCM010000167.1:0-5378 GCF_031430955.1 Ferruginibacter sp. | reverse complement strand
TATTTGATGCTTCTCTTAAATTTGCGCAAAAGAAAAGAAACGCTGGATTTAAAAAAGTTGAATAAAGATTTGCTGTATCCCGATGCATCGGGACGTCACCAATGAAATTAAAAATTAATTCCAAGGCCGGCTAAAAAATATTATTAACAAAAAACGTTCTTCTCCGTTTCCTCCCCCTTTGGGGGAGATAGAGGGGGCTTATTATGGCAGAAAAAATTACAATGGGCAGCAACGGAAAATTGAATGTTCCCAACAACCCCACCATTCCATTTATTGAAGGCGATGGTATTGGCCCCGAAATATGGAAAGTTGCAGAAAAAATATTTGATACCGCTGTGGAAAGAGCGTACAGCGGCAACCGTAAAATTGAGTGGAAAGAAATGCTTGCCGGCGAAAAAGCGTTTAAGCAAACCGGCGAGTGGTTGCCTGCCGAAACTTTACAAACCGCAAAAGATTATATTGTTTCTATAAAAGGTCCTTTAACTACGCCTATTGGCGGCGGCATCCGTTCGTTAAACGTAGCCATGCGCCAGGATCTTGACCTGTATGCTTGTGTACGTCCGGTAAAATGGTTTAAAGGTGTGCCGTCGCCGGTAGTACATCCCGAGCAGGTGGACATGATAATTTTTAGAGAAAACACAGAAGATATTTATGCCGGCATTGAATGGAAAGCGGGCAGTGCAGATGCACAAAAATTTGAAAAGTTTTTGATTGAAGAAATGGGGGTGACAAATATTCGTTTTCCCGGCGACAGCAGCTATGGCGTAAAACCTGTTTCGAATGAAGGCAGTAAAAGATTAGTGAGGGCTGCCATTGAACATGCGCTGGAACATCATTTGCCTTCGGTAACATTAGTACACAAAGGCAACATCATGAAATTTACCGAAGGGGGTTTTAAAACCTGGGGATATGAAGTGGCAAGAAAAGAATTTGGAGATAAAACTTTTACCTGGGAAGAATGGGATGAACTAAAGAAAATACATGGCGAAGCACATGCCAATGAAGTGCAGCGAAAAGCTTTGAGCGAAGGCAAACTTTTAGTAAAAGATATTATTGCAGATAATTTTTTACAGCAGATATTAATTGCACCAAAAGAGTTTTCGGTGGTGGCTACATTAAATTTAAATGGCGATTATATTTCGGATGCACTGGCAGCAGAAGTGGGCGGCATCGGCATTGCTCCCGGTGGCAACATCAATTATAAAACCGGTTACGCAGTATTTGAAGCTACACATGGCACCGCACCTAAATTTGCAGGTACCAACAGCATGAACCCTTCTTCTGTAATTTTAAGCGGCTGCATGCTGTTAGAATATATTGGCTGGAAAGAAGCGGCTGATTTAATTACCGATGCCCTGCAGGCTACCATTATGCGTAAAAGAGTAACTATAGATTTTTATAATTTAATGACCGGTGCTACACTTTTAAAAACAGATGAGTTTGGTAATGAAATTATAGAAAACATGGGAGTAGTAACAGCTGATTTTATGTTGAAGAAGAGCAGTGGGTTGTAAAGATCTATTACCATGGAACTATTGTGTTTGAGCCTTTTTCCACAGAATCCTGATGATGGTTAAAATATTTTTTTGCAAAAAAAATTTTATCAACCTCTTAAAATATTTGTCATTAGCAACTTTTACCACGAACGATTAACCCTTCTTTACACTTGAAAACACCAAATCATTTAGAAATAATATTATTTGCGACTCTGTCTTATTCTTTCCAAAGTCTGTAAGTGATGGAAGATTATTCATAAAAAAATTCTGAAAATGGGCCATTTCAATAATCGTAGTAGCCAGTGACCTTGGATACTTATACTTTGGATTACATTCTAAAATTATATCCCCAATAACAGCACAAAGGTCTTTATAGGGTTTAAAAAATTGGTGTTTATTATCTTCGCCAACTTGCTTGGTTAAATATGCTTTTGAACCCTCTGAAATTACTATTTGGTGTAATAAACTTTCATTTACATAAATTGTTTCCCCATCATCTTCTACCGTTGTTGCCAATAGCTTTATTACTTTTTTCAACTTGCCAGCAGGGTCTGTAACATTATTAGTTTGAAAACTAATTTGGTATTCAAGCCAACCCCAATACCAGGCTGTAATATATATTAGCAAGAGGTGTTTATTTTCAAAGTACCGGTAAATTCCTGCTTCCGTTGTACCAATATCTTCTGCCAATTTCTTAAATGTAAAGGCTTCAAAACCGTTTTGGAAAATCAATTGAATGCTGTGTTTAATGATGTTCCTGCCCAACTCTGTATGTTCTGGATTACGGAGAAATAAATCCTCATTCATTTTTATTTGTAACTGCAGTTTCATTTCTTCTGTATTTAGGTGAATTTCTGAAATAGGTAACAAAGTTATGCAAAATATATTTTACAATTATTTATAATAGTAATACTATCTTCTAAAATAATACCCCTATCTTCGTCAAATAATCGAAAAATATGAACCAAGTAAACTTATTCAAAAACTTAAAGAGCGATTTGCCTGCCAGCATAGTGGTGTTTTTTGTTGCCGTTCCACTATGCCTTGGTATTGCTTTAGCATCAGGCGCCCCATTGTTTGCAGGTATTATTTCAGGTATAGTGGGTGGCATTGTAGTTGGTGTTGCAAGCGGCTCACCTTTAGGAGTGAGTGGCCCTGCGGCTGGATTAGCAGTAATAGTTTTAACTTCTATTGCAACACTTGGCGGTTCCTGGACGGCTTTTTTAACAGCCGTTGTTTTAGCAGGGGTGTTTCAATTGATTTTGGGATTTGCAAAAGCTGGTTTCGTTGCTTACTTCTTTCCAACTTCTGTAATAAAAGGAATGCTTACAGGTATTGGGCTGTTGATAATTTTAAAACAAATCCCCCATGCATTGGGTTGGGATAAAGACGCAATGGGGGATGACGCTTTTTTTCAGGCAGATGGGCAAAATACTTTTTCTGAAATTTTCAGGGCATTTGACTTTATAACACCTGGAGCAGTAGTTATAGGGGCAATTTCATTAGCAATACTTATCCTTTGGGACAAAATATTAAGCAAAAAAAATAAAATTTTCAGCATCATTAATGGACCTTTGGTGGTAGTGGTGTTCGGCATTTTAATGTTTAACTTATACAAAAACGGTATTCTTGATTTTAGTTTAAATGCCCAGCAAGTAGTTGCAGTACCAGTGCCACATTCAATTTCAGAATTCTTCGGTCAATTTACTTTCCCTGATTTCTCGGCACTAACGAATTTTGAAGTTTGGAAAATTGCCATTGTATTAGCAATAGTAGCAAGTTTAGAAACATTGCTTTGTGTAGAAGCCACTGACAAAATGGATCCCGATAAAAGAATTACACCAACAAACAGGGAATTGAAAGCACAGGGTTTAGGAAACGTAGTATCAGGCTTGATAGGCGGTTTACCCGTTACACAAGTTATTGTACGAAGTACAGCAAATATATCTTTTGGTGGCAAAACAAAATTATCTGCAATACTTCACGGCGTTTTTTTATTAATAAGTGCATTAACAATTGCAAGTGTATTGAATATGATACCATTGGCAAGTTTAGCAGCCATACTCTTAATGGTAGGCTACAAATTAGCCAAGCCAGCACTCTTTAAAGATATGTATAAGTTGGGCTGGGAACAGTTTATCCCTTTTACTGCAACAGTTGTAGCAATTTTAGCAACCGATTTATTAAAAGGAATTACAGTAGGGATATTATTTGGCATCTTCTATACGCTACGCCATAGCTATCGCAATTCACATCATTTAAAGGAAACAGAAAAAACCGAAAACGGGCAGGAAGTTCATCACATAGAACTTGCACAAGAAGTATCATTTTTTAATAAGGCAAGTGTAATGAGGGTTTTAGATGAAATACCTGCTAATTCAAAAGTAATTATTGACTGCTCCAAATCTAAGTCCATTGCTTACGATGTAATTGAATTGATAAAAAACTATGAGATAAATGCAAAAACAAAAAACATCACAGTTGAGAAAATTAATTTTATAGAACCTGTTAATAATTAAAATAAAAAATATGACACTCAATATTCAATCACCAAATATTACGCTTAAACAAGAGGTAATAGATTTTTTAAACCAAAAACTTAAAATGTTGTCCCGAAGAAATAATGAAATTACAGGCGTTGACGTATCCTTTAAGATAGAAAAATCCTCTACAAATGAAAATAAACTATGTGAGATAAGATTGATTATACCGGGTTACGACCTGATGGCATCTGCCCAATGCAAAATATTTGAAGCAGCGATAGCAGAAACATCAGAGGCATTAGAAAGGCAGATAGAAAAAAGAAAGACGAAACTCCTAAATGTGAAATAAATGAATAATGTAAAAAAAATGATGCATTACAAATATTTACATTTTTTTTAAATGTACGGCTCAAATACAGGCTATATCACAAAAATATTTGAGAACAAAAATTAATCTCAATTTCAAATAGTATTATTCAACAATATCCCTTTCAATAATAATTAAAAATAAAAAAATGAAGACATTAACAAAAGAAATGCAAAATGCCATAAGCCCTGCAATGGCTTTAGACTTATTAAAGGAGGGCAACAAAAGATTTGTAAATAATCTAAAAGTAAACCGCAACCTTTTACAGCAGGCAAATGAAACCTCAGACGGACAGCATCCTTTTGCCGTAATACTTAGTTGCATAGACAGCAGAACGTCTGCCGAATTAATTTTCGACCAGGGCTTGGGAGATGTTTTTAGTGTTCGTATTGCAGGTAATATTATGAACGAAGATATTTTGGGGAGTATGGAATTTGGTTGTAAGGTAGCTGGTTCAAAAATAATAGTTGTTTTAGGACACACTAAATGTGGTGCAGTGAAAGGTGCCTGCGACCACGTAGAAATGGGCAACCTTACTGCTTTACTTTCTAAAATACAGCCGGCTGTTTATGATGAAAAAACAGTAGCTGAAAACCGCAATTCAGGCAACGCCGAATTTGTAGAAAAAGTGTCCAGCATTAATGTAAAAAGAACGGTGCATGCTATTATGGAACGCAGCCCAATTTTAAAAGAAATGATAGAGAAGGGAGAAATAGGAATCGTCGGCGGGATACACGACATTACAACTGGACAGGTAGCTTTTTTTGAAGACACAATAATTATAACCGCTTAAAAACTTATCTGGTAACAAATTGAAAGACCACAGACGGCGAAGAAAGGTTTGCACCTAACATTGGCTCAGCATTAGGTTATTTAGAAATTATGATAACGTTTCCGTAAATCAACATGGAATAATATTCTGAATGGTTTACATTTGCATTCCATAAAAAATAGAATCATGACCAAAATAAAAGTAGCAAACCCCGTTGTTGAATTAGACGGCGACGAGATGACAAGGATCATCTGGAAATT
>NZ_JANPCM010000166.1:0-1828 GCF_031430955.1 Ferruginibacter sp. | reverse complement strand
CGATGCAGTGCTGGGTTATTACAACCAGGGAAAATGTTATCCCCTTTTTAGCAGGGATCAGTTGATAGATCAAATGCCTTCTATGCGAAAAAAATTCATTCGCTACAAAGATTATTCCGGCACCACACTCGATAAACTGTTTACCGAAGAGCAAAAAAAAGGAATGGATATTTATAAAACTAACTTTTTTGAATCAGGTGTTTTAATAAATGAAGGCAACGGTGCCTTTCGTTTTGTTGCCTTTGCTGAAAAAGCGCAACTCTCTAATATTAATGATGTTGTTGTTGATGATTTTGATAAAGACGGCATAAAAGATATTATTGTTTGTGGTAACAGTAACGATCCTGCTGTGATGGTGGGGAATATTGATGCCACTTCAATTTTAATGCTTAAAGGAAATGGTAAAGGAGAATTTACTGCAGTGCCCCATACAACAGATGGTTTAAAAGTAAGGGGCGAAAGCCGCAAATTAATTTACATGAAAGAAAATAATTTATTAGTAGTGCTTAAAAATAATGCGGCGGCGCAGGTTTTTATGTTAAACAAATAGATAGTTTCAAAACTTCATTCGCTGTATTCTAACTGCATTAAGTATAGCCAATAACGCAACGCCAACATCTGCAAACACCGCTTCCCACATAGTGGCTAGACCACCTGCACCAAGTACAAGCACAACACCTTTTACTACAAATGCAAGAATAATATTTTGCCAAACAATCTTTTTAGTTTGCTTGCCAATATTTATTGCCATTGCAATTTTACTTGGTCTGTCATCCTGAATAACAACATCTGCGGTTTCAATAGTGGCATCGCTTCCCAAACCGCCCATTGCAATGCCTACATTGCTCAAAGCCACTACTGGTGCATCATTCACACCATCGCCTACAAAAGCTACGGTTTCGTTCCGTGCAATAATATCTTTTACTTTATTTACTTTATCTTCCGGCAATAAATCGCCAAAAGCATTGTCTATTCCTAATTTATCTGCAACAAATTTTACTACCGAACCTTTATCGCCGCTAAGCATAGTGGTTTTCACATTCATGCTGTGCAGTTTATTTACGGCTTCCTGTGCATCTTCTTTTATAGTGTCGGCAATGGTGAGGTAGCCTGCAAATTTTTTATCGTAAGCAATGGCAATTAAAGTGTAAACAATACTCGCCGGATCAATGTCATACTTGATAGAAAACTTATCCATCAACTTAAAATTGCCTACTAATAATTCTTTACCATTTACTTCGGCTTTTAAACCATGTCCTGCAATTTCTTCTACATTGTTTAATTTAATTGAGCTATTAATTTCTCCTACATGCTGATGAATGGCGGTTGCAACGGGATGGGTACTTTGGCTTTCCAAAACATTTACCATTTGCAGGATTTCATCTTTATTAAATTCTGGTTTTATAACAACTTCCTGCACTTTAAAAACACCTTCGGTCATTGTGCCGGTTTTATCCATCACTACATTTTGGATATTGGCAATGATGTCTAAAAAATTGCTGCCTTTAAATAAAATTCCATTTTTACTTGCTGCACCAATGCCACCAAAATAGCCCAACGGAATTGAAATAACCAATGCACAAGGACAAGAAATAACTAAGAAAACCAAAGCTCTGTACAACCATTGGCTGAACACATAATTATCAACAAACAACATAGGCACTACACAAATTAAAATTGCCAGCAACACAACAATGGGTGTATATATTTTTGCAAACTTTCGGATGAATAATTCGGTGGGTGCTTTTTGTGCAGTGGCATTTTGTACCATCTCTAAAATCTTGCTCAGCTTGCTATCAGTGTAAGCTGTTGTTACTTTTATTTGTGC
>NZ_JANPCM010000165.1:0-2466 GCF_031430955.1 Ferruginibacter sp. | reverse complement strand
AAGGATTTAGATTTTATGGAAGCGGCAAGGCTGAGGGATGAAATGTTTAGGTTGCAGAAGGAGTTGGAAGGGATGAAGAAATAGTTTGAAACTACTTCGTAGTTTTTGTTTGCCACGGATTACACGAATTTACACGGATTAAAATACAAAGCCTTCATACGTGTGCGCCTTCGGCGCAAACTTGTTGCCACAGAAACACAGAGTCACAGAAAATAAACTTCTGTGTTTCTGTGCCTCCGTGGCAAATCTTTTTTCACGCAGTGAATAAAAAATATCCTGCTCCATAAAATATCCTGCTACCTCAATCGTCTCCATTAACAGAGCATAAAATTTTTCAAAAAAAATAAATTCACAAATGATAGTGTCTTTGGTAATTGTTGTGGCATTAATAGCAGGCGTATATTTTTTCATGTAGCAAGAAAAATTTGGCAGCCAGCCAACTGGCGAAAGATTAGAACTGGTAAGGGTTTCTCCGCAATACAGGGAAGGCGCTTTTCAGAATCAAAGCCATACGCCCAGCTTAACAGAAGGCACCAGTTATCCTGCTTTACTCAACGAGTTTTTTTTCAAGAAAAAAGAAAGACAGAAACCAGCACAAGTTTTACCTTCTGTAAAAACAGATTTATTTGGGTTGAAAAAAGAAGAAAATATTTGGGTATGGATGGGCCACTCTTCTTATTTTATGCAAATAGATGGCAAAACAATTTTGGTTGATCCGGTGCTGAGCGGTGCGGCATCGCCATTAAGTTTTATTACCAAAAGTTTTCCGGGTTCTGATATTTATACAACAGATGATATTCCTGCAATCGATTTTTTATTTATCTCCCACGATCACTGGGATCATTTGGATTATGATACTATAAAAAAATTACAGCCTAAAATTAAAACCATCATTACCGGCTTAGGTACCGGTGAACATGTAGAGCGCTGGGGTTTTAAAAAAGAAATGATTATTGAAAAAGATTGGAACTAAACCATAAATCTTGCAGAAGGTTTTATTGTAACTGTTACACCAGCCCGTCATTTTTCCGGCAGAAGCTTTAAAAGAAACACAGCCTTATGGGTATCCTTTGTTTTGCAAACGCCTTTACATAAAATTTATATTGGCGGCGATAGTGGCTATGATGTTCATTTTAAAACAATAGGAAAAACACACGGACCTTTTGATCTGGCGATTTTAGAATGTGGCCAGTACGATAAAAGCTGGAAATATATTCACATGATGCCCGAAGAAGTGGTGGAGGCAGCAGAAGATTTAAACGCTAAAAAATTGATTGCTGTGCATTGGGGAAAATTTGCATTGGGCAACCATGCATGGGATGAACCAGCAGTGAGGGTTTATAAAACAGCGCAGGAAAAACAAATGAAATTACTTACACCGATGATTGGAGAACAGGTAAATATTGATGATAATGAACAAACATTTTTTCCCTGGTGGGAGAAAATTAGCTAAGCAATAAATGCTTTATTCTTTTAAAGATAATTGAGCACAGGAAATACATTCAGGTTTTCAATTTTTGTATTCATTGCTTTGTAGGAATCAGTACAATACATTTCATCCACATTTTTTAAATTAAACCCTTTACTAAAAATACCATGGCTGACTACTAAAATAATTTTTTCGGCACCCAACTTTTTTAATTCTGCAGCCACACCGGTAAAAGTGCCGCCGCCATCGCAAATATCATCTACAATAAAACAAATCTTTTGTTGCAAACCTTCTTCAAAAACTTTAAAGCCTGATAAAGCTCCTGTTTTTAAATCTCTTTCTTTCATGCAGTCCACCACATCAAGACCATTAAGCGCTGCGGCCACTTTATAAATTTTCTTTAGTGCACCTGCATCAGGTGATACCAGGCAAAACTTTTTAACATCATCTGCAGCATTGTTTTTTTTGTAATGATCAAGTACCTCTTTTATAAACTGATGATTAGTGATGCTGTACGCCTTTTCAATTACTGCTGTAGCAACTTCTGAATGCGGATCAAAAATGCTTATCTTTTTAAAACCTGCCTGGTTAATAATGCTACCAATTACTTTTAAAGAAAATGGTTCGCCATCCAGCATCACACGGTCCATACGTGCAGCCATCAGGTAACTTATTTTTAAACCAATTTGTTCAAAGCCCAAATAACTTAAAGTATTTTTTGCCAGTAAGATCATCAGCAAATCGTTGGCATTAGATATTCTGCTCACTATAACCAGTTCATCATTTTTATTAAATATTTCGCAACTTACGGTATCAATTTTTATATGCGGTTGCCCATCAGGAAAAAATAATGTTGTAAAATTTATATCAGAAACAGCAGGATTAATTAAATTGAGTGTACACATTTTTTTGTTTATTTTTAGTTTCTTCCTTTTTCGTTGGGGTATAAATTTTGGCAGGTTTCGCTTTGCCAGAATTGTTTAGTATCAATATCAATGGCCGAAAGTTTGCCTGTAAAAGCAGCACCGGTATTTATG
>NZ_JANPCM010000164.1:0-2050 GCF_031430955.1 Ferruginibacter sp. | reverse complement strand
CCATGGAAATATAAAGTTGATAACCCCCAAAAACCACCCATCAATTTTGCTTGCAAAAACTAAAACTAAACTGTATTTTGTTTAACTAAAATTTATAAACCATGAAACGGATTACCTTAACTATTTGTTCAGCAACTTTATTGCTGCTAAGCTGTAATAACAGCGCCGATGATAAAACAAAAACGGAAACCGCTTCTGCCGATACTACCAGTAAAATGGCAGATGCAAAAACAGAAACTGCTGCACCACCAATGGATGAAGCCGCTATGATGAAAGCATGGCAGGATTTTGCCGCACCTGGCGCTATGCACAAATGGATGGAAAAAACTAATGGCATCTGGGTTTGCGATTCTGTAAGCCAATGGATGGCTCCCGGTGCACCACCAACAAAAGTAAAAGCCACCAACATACAATCTTCGGCAATGGGCGGCAGGTATGTTACAGGCAAATATATTTCATCAATGATGGGCCAACCACATGAAGGTATGAGTACCATGGGTTATGATAATGCTAAAAAAATGTTTGTTAGCACCTGGATAGATAACATGGGCAGTGGCATTGTACACATGAGCGGCACTTATGATGAAGGCACTAAGACCTTAAATCTTAAAGGGCACCAAACCGATGCGGTAACTGGCAAAGACAGTGATATGAGAGAAGAAATGAAAATGATTGATGATAACACTTACTCCATGTCATTATACGGCGCAGGACCGGATGGGAAAGAAATGAAATTTATTGAAGGTACTTTTAAGAAGAAAAAATAAATCTTTAAATAGACTTTATAACCCTGAAAATTTCAGGGTTTTTTTATGCAATTATTTATTTATTAACTTGCTTTAAAACTTACTGCATACCTTTCGGTAAATAAATTTCTTTTAAATTAAAGCAAAATTATTTATGGATAAAATTGAAGAAATATTTGCCAACAACCGGCAATGGGTAACTGAAAAATTGGCCATTGATGCTGATTATTTTGAAAACCTGGGTAAAGGACAAAACCCCGAATTTTTATACATTGGCTGCAGCGACAGCCGTGTTACTGCCGAAGAATTAATGGGGGTGCAGCCTGGTGAAGTTTTTGTACACCGCAATATTGCCAACATGGTTATCAGCATTGATTTAAATGTGATGAGTGTATTGAATTATGCAGTGCGGCATTTAAATGTAAACCACATTATTGTTTGCGGCCACTATGCCTGCGGTGGTGTAAAAGCTGCGATGCAAAGCGCCGATTTAGGAATTTTAAATCCCTGGCTGAGGAACATACGTGATGTGTACCGTTTGCATAAAGACGAATTGAACGCCATTACCGAAGAAGAAAAAAGATATGACAGGCTGATAGAATTAAATGTGCAGGAGCAATGCGTTAACCTGATAAAAACCGCTGCAGTACAACAAGCTCATATAGAAAGAGGATTAATGGTGCATGGCTGGGTATTTGATGTACACACCGGTAAACTGATTGATTTAAAAATTGATTTCCCTCATATACTGCAAGATATAATGGAGATTTATAAGCTGGTGTAAATTATTTTTTACATCATTTATTTGTTGCCGGTTCATTTCTTGAATGGCAATGCACACCACCACCATCATGATGTAAGGGCATGCAATCAATTTGTACAACCTTTCTTCCGGCAAATGCTTTTTGTAATATTTTGTTTGCCAGTTCATCTCTTAATTTTAATTCCCCGCTAAACCTTATTTTAGTTTTAGCATTATGAAAAATAAACATCATTTTTATTTAAACAAATAAAATGCAAAACACTGCCGAAAAGAAAAATTAACAAAGCAGGGTTTTGCATAACGTAGAAACAAAATTATTTTTTACTTACATCGGTATAGTGAACAAGCATTTCATCTTTAAATAAATCAGCTCTTATAAATTTATCTTTTTCAACCTTTGCCTGTACCCTTGTTTGATTTATTCCTTTTGTTAGTGTAACAGTTTGAGATGATATGTAAGCACGGGCATCAACATCATACAGGCGAATGGTATAATTGCCGTGGTTGAATATATTTACTGTTACTGTTGTGTTTTCTCCTT
>NZ_JANPCM010000163.1:0-8019 GCF_031430955.1 Ferruginibacter sp. | reverse complement strand
AAATACTGCATCGGCTGGATATTGCATTATCCGAAGAGGAAAACAGGCAAACCAACCCTGTAAAATTTTTAGATGCAGCTAATAATATTTTGTACGAACAGCCAATGCAAACCAATGCTGCTCAATATGCTGTAAGAAACGACAGCATGGGAAACGGGTTTTTAAAAGCCGGAAATTTAGTAAACAGCCCAATGAATTTTTCAAAGAAAAACAGGATTAGTCTTGAAGATCTCCACAGTATTTTAATCAGCCTGGTTTTTCCAAACAAGGTTTATGCAAACCAACGTTTTAATTTAACAGATGCTGATAAACAATTTGTTTTTAAATATATGAGCCAGTTGCCAACTGAAAGTACATTTCCGCCTTATTCGGCAGATACCGCAAGCTACTGGCCGGCTTACTGCAAGTTTTTATTGTTTGGAAGTGAGAAGGGAAACCTGCCAAAAAATATTCGTGTGTTTAATAAAGTTGGCGATGCCTATGGCCAACTTTTAGATGTGGCTTATGTAGTGGATTATGAAAAGGGAGTGGAGTTTTTTTTATCGGCTGTAATGTATTGCAACAGCGATGGTATTTTAAATGATGATAAATATGATTTTGAAACCATTGGTTTTCCTTTTATGAAAAATCTTGGGCAGGTAATTTACGATTTGGAAGTAAAAAGGCAAAAAAAGCATTTACCCGATTTTTCGGAGTTTAAATTCAATTACGATAAGGAGCAATAATTTATTTTAAATTTTAATCCTTTTGATTGATTTTTTTTCAAGAACTTATAATTACTTTTGCAAAATATGCAACTATCTACACTTTTATCAAGATTTAACGAGCCGGAAACCCTTAAAATGGCCAAGTTAGGAAGAGAGTTAAGAGCAAAGGGAATTGATGTAATTGATCTTAGCCTTGGCGAACCCGATTTTGATACGCCCCAACATATTAAAGATGCCGCAATAAAAGCCATCAATGATAACTGGAGCCACTACACACCGGTTGCAGGTTTTGCCGATTTAAGGGAAGCCGTTTGTACTAAATTAAAACGTGATAATAATTTAGAGTATAAACCTGAAAATATTATTACTTCTACAGGTGCAAAACAAAGTTTAGCCAATGCTATTTATGCCGTGGTTGATAATGGCGACGAAGTAGTTATTCCCACACCATATTGGGTAACTTATTCGGAGTTGGTTAAAATGGCCGGAGGTAAAGTAGTTGAAGTTCGTACATCGCAGGAGAGTGGATTTAAGGTTAGTCCGCAGCAATTGGAAGCGGCAATAACCGGCAAAACAAAATTGTTTATGTTTTCTTCGCCCTGTAATCCATCGGGCACAGTTTACAGCAAAGCAGAACTGGCAGCATTAGCCGAAGTATTTAGAAAACATCCGGATGTTTTAATTATCTCCGACGAAATTTATGAGTATATAAATTTTGTTGGCGGGCACGAAAGCATTGCACAATTTGAAGATTTAAAAGAACGTGTTATTTTAATAAATGGCTTAAGCAAAGGTTTTGCCATGACGGGTTGGCGCCTGGGTTATATTGCTGCCAATGTTGAAATTGCAAAAGCCTGCGAAAAAATTCAAGGACAACTTACAAGTGGTACCTGCTCTATAACACAAAAAGCTGCAGTGGCAGCACTTACCGGTAATTTAAAACCTTCGGTAGAAATGACGGAAGAATTTACAAGAAGGAGAGCAAGGGTTTTAGAATTGATAAAAGATATTCCAGGTTTTAAATGCGCCGAACCTGAAGGGGCTTTTTATATTTTTCCTGATGTAAGTTATTACTACGGTAAAACAGATGGTACACAAACCATTGCAAACGCTGCCGATTTTAGTATGTATTTATTAAACACCGCTAATGTTTCTTCAGTAATGGGTGATGCATTTGGCGAACCTAATTGTGTTCGTTTTTCTTTTGCTAACAGCATGGCAAATATTGAAAGGGCTTGGGTAAGGATTAAAGAGGCGTTAGGGAAATTGAAATAGGCAATGGGCAATGGGCAATAAAAAATAAATTAAGTAAAATTATAAAAACCATCCGTTATTTTCGGATGGTTTTCTTTTATGGCTATGCTGTAAAGAGTAAAAAAAATATCAAAAAAATAGTTCCAATGTTCACTTTTCACATTTCACCATTCACCATATACTATTCATCTTAAAAAGTAAACCTAGCAGAAAAACCAACTCCTGATGCTTCAAAACCAACTTTAGTAATAATATTTAATTCAGGCTTCCAGTCAACAGTAAGGTTTAAGGGGATGTTGGCAAATTTATAATCTAACCCAATAATACCTGCGGCACCAACATTACTGCCACTGTTATTAAATGCGACATATCCACCAAAGCCAATCAGCCATTGCAGGTTTTCTGTTGCAAGTGGTTTATGAATTTCGTACAGGCCGCAAATGCCCACACCATCACCAAAACTTAAAATGCCTTCCAGTGCATTATTACCAATGAAATGTTTGTAGGTAATACCACTTTTAATAGCCGGTATTGATGAACCGAGCCGGACACCAATAGCATTTTTGTAAGTGCTTTCATCCTGTGCTTTTGTGGTTAAGGAAAAACTAAAGGCAACAAGAAATAATAACAATAATTTTTTCATGGTATTTTTTTTGAGAAGAATTATAGAAAATAATGCCGGTGTAATTGTAATTTTTAGTTACAACGCACAAAGCTTTATTAACTGTGTTAAGGATTTTGTAAAAAGAAAAAGAGATGGAAAAATAAAAACCAAAGAATAGTTATCAGTTGCCAAATAGGATTTTCAGAATAAACAATTCTGTGTTTCTGTGCCTCTCCCGAAAAAGTCAGGACAAGTGTGGCATATTTTATTCAAACAATTCCAATTTATTTTTTGGCCTTCTGTTATCGAGCCATTTAAAATTTTTCAATTGTTTTTTATCTGCAGGGGTTTGGCGAATGGGATACATTACACCATCAACATTATTTACAAACTTTACTTTATTCAATTCTTTTTTTACAAAGAAGATATCAATTACATCGCCGCTGCTGCGGTTCATGCCTACAAAAGCACTGTCATCATCCTGCGGATAAAAAATACTTTCGGCAGGCGAGCCCTTCACTCTTACAAAATCAATTTGGCCATCTTTAAAATACCCATTAAGTGTACGTCCGGCAATTTGATTAAATAATTTATCGGCTGTTTTATTAATAATGATACTATTATAAAAAACGTAGAGCTGTTTTGCTTTTTGATTTTCGGTAAACATATAAATAGTATCGCCGGCTATTTGTGTTTTACCGTTCCAAACCAATGGTTGGCCAAATAATTTAAAAGTAGAATCATCAGTAGAGTAGTAGAGGCTGTCGCTAACGGCCTGCAGCGAATCGTTGAATATCCTTACATGATGAAAACCTAAAAAGTAACGTACAGCAGAATCTTTTTTATTAAGATTGATGACCATTGCTTTTTTTGCAGTATCTTTTTTTAGCAATGATTTTATTTGCAGGCTGTCAGTTTTTTTCTTCTCCGGTAATATAATATCATCACTGTTAATTTTATTTTCAGTTACAGCAATCTCGTTTTTAACTGTGTCGATTTTTTCATTTTGATTAATTATTACACTGTCATTTTTCTTCTTACCTAAAAAAGTAATACCGGTGCTGTCAGTTTTATTTATTGCAATAGCTTTTGTTTTTTTTAAGGTATCAACTTTAATGGTAGTTTTTTTTGTAATGCTGTCATATTTTCTCAAACCAGAAAATAAAGTGTCTGCTGCTATGTAAGTACTGTCGCCATCTTTATGTAAGATCATTACAGGCTTGTTGTAAGCCAGAAAAGAATTTTCTTTTGTGTTTATATCTATTCGTCCAGCAAGAGTAGTAACTTGATTTATACTATCCACTACTTTTGCATTTCCCTCAGCTATCACAATGCCTTTTTTATCATCAAAAACTATTCTGTCACCAGTCATAAAACGATCTTTGTCTCTTATATAAGTTTTATCATAAAAAATAGCTTCGCCTGTTTTTAAATTATAGGTTCCCGATTTGGTATCAATAATGCCATCTTTACTTACAATATGTGTAGGAGCAATAAATGTGGCAATATCATTGGTGATATTGTACATCATACTGTCAGTTCTTATATCATACTTGGGATCTACAAGGTGTACATTCTTTTTAAAAATAACATCTTTGGTATCTGCATAATAAACCCCATCGGTGCTGGTTAAAACTGTTTTATTGTTTAAAACCCTGCCACCATTTTTATAAGTAGCAATACCGGTTCTTAAATTATATTCCAGCTCATCACTTAATAAAATACCTTTTTTATCCGTAAGTTTTACCGATTTTTTTAAATAGGCAATCCTTTCTCCACCAATGTATT
This sequence comes from Ferruginibacter sp., assembly GCF_031430955.1. Lineage (GTDB taxonomy): Bacteria > Bacteroidota > Bacteroidia > Chitinophagales > Chitinophagaceae > Ferruginibacter. Next base: position 3,666 of record NZ_JANPCM010000163.1, on the reverse strand, counting down.
TAAGGTACTGTGCGTAGGTATGTATGCTGTCGTTATCGTTGATGTGTACGTTTCCAAAAGCTTCTACTATGTTTGTTCTGCGGTTTATTATCACACTATCGCAATAGGTTGTGGTAAGGCCTTCTTTAATTATAACATTGCCTGCAGCAGTTTCAATAGTTGTAGCAGAGTCAATTGTTTTTTCCCTTAAATTTTTTGCCTGTACAATTTGTATAACCCTGATAGTATCCTGTGGCGAGGGTAATGTTACCGGCTGTTGTGCATACGATATTTTGTTAAAAACAAATAACAGCAGGAGTAAAGAGAAAGTAGTAGTAAATTTCAAATGCAATGCTTAATATTTTTATACTGCTGCAAGTTGCCGAAATTATTTTATAACGTAATGGTAAAGTTGCCCCCATCCCCTAAAGGGGAGTTATGGCATTTATCAATATTTTTTATTCAGATATTTTTTATTCAAATAGCAAATAAGCATATTTTATTTTTTATACCTTTTGAATAACTCCCCTTTAGGGGACGGGGCTTTTTAGGATTTTTAAATAAGGGGCATTAACAGTATCGGGTAAAGGCACCACCAGGGCTTCTCCCTTAGCCTTTTTGCCAAAAACAGAAAATGAAATATAACGTTTGGGATTTGTTTTTACATCATCTAACAAAACATTTAACTTATTGGCAGTAGCAGCCAGGTTATTGTATAATTTAACGTCGTTCAATAACATGCCGGCAGTGCCATCTTTTGTATTTAATTTACCCAGGCTTGTTTTTAAATCTCCAACAGTAGCATTTAAAGTATTTAGAGTTTTTTCTAAATCAAGCTTAGAGAGATTGGTAGTTGTTTTATCAAGGTTGGTCATTACGGCTGATAGCTTTTCATTATTGTTGGCCAAATTACCAGTAAACGAACTTACATTATTTAAAGATTTAGCCAATGCCCCTGTTTGGGTATTTAATAATGATTGTAAAGATGCAGAGGATACTGTTAAGCCTGCAGTTGTTTTACTTAAGTTTTCCAATATTCCCTTTATGTTATTTTTTGCATTTGGATCAAGTACCCCTGCAAGGGATGTTAATACCGAATCGAGAGATTTTACCGCATTTTTTACCTGCCCTAAAACCGGCCTTAATTCCTGCATAGCACCATCTAAAATACCTGCGCTTGTTTCTGTACGTATGGTATCATTTTTAGGAAGATATTGCTGGGCATCGCCCAATTTAATTTCAATACTTGTAGTACCCAACGGATTATTTTTTATAGAAGCAAAAGAATTTACCGGAATATTTACATCCTTGTTCATAGTCATATTCACCAAAATTTCTTTCATATTTTTATCGGTAGTAATGCTGTACACCGTACCTACCTGCAAACCGTTTATCATAACCGGGTTACTGTTGGCAAGGCCCTGCACATTGGTGTATTTTGCAAAAAGGCTGTGGCTTTTACCAAAAAAAGTTTTTCCTTTTAAAAAATTAAAACCCAGTACAAGCAGGGTAATGGCTATTGCAGTTAACGCGCCAATTTTGGTTTCGTTATTAATTTTCATTGTAGTAGTTAGTTATTGAAATATTATTAATAAACTTCCCAATCTTCGGGCCAAATTTATGGTTTAGGTTTTGGTTTCTGCAACTTAAATTCAAACCTTACTGAGGCATTGTTTTTTAAATCTGCCGACAATCTTACTTCATAACGGCTAACGCCGTCAGTTATTATCATTAAAGCAGTATTGGGTGGTATGCTGCCCAGGTTATCGGCATATAATACCAGTTCATTGGTTTTGCCAGGCACTAAATCAATAGTAAAACTGTAAGGCTTTGCAGTTAAAGCTCTATTACCCGTTACTAAATCTTTATTAAAATAAACAGAAACAATATCATTATCAATTTCCCCATCATCATAAATTTCTATTTTTACTTTATCGCTTTTTACCTGTAAAATTTTGGTATCTTTTGTTGGCCTGCTTTCTAATTCAGCTGGTGTAGTTTTTTCTTCAGCAGCTTTTGTATCGCTGGTTTTGTTAGTGCCTTCTACCTGCTCCTTGTATCTTATAACTGCAGCAGTTATGGCTTCTGCCAGTTCCTGTTGCCCTTCTTCGCTGTTAATATAACGTTCATCTTCCGGGTTATTAATAAAACCGGTTTCAATTAAAATAGCCGGCATATTGGTAGATTGTAAAACACGGATACCTACCTGCCGCTGATTGACACCTAAAGCTGCTCTTCCGGTTTTTTCAACTTCATTGTTTACATATTTTGCAAGTAAATCACTTCTTTCCTGAAAACGTTTAGCATAAATTTGCGCAAGTGTGCGTCCTTCCGGAGAGTTAAAATCAAAATCATTAAAGGTTGAATCAGCATTATCAGTTTCAATTTCAAAATCTTCGCCACCTTCCATTATAGCTTTTAATTTATCACTGGTTTTATGCGGAGCAAATATCCAAACGCTGGTGCCACTCCGGGTTAAGGGTAATTTAAAATATTCATATACTGGTACGGTAACTTTGTATGGATGAGGGATTTTTTTCTTTTTTCTTCCTTTTCCTGTAAAAGTGTATCTGTACCTTGTTTCTTCTTTAGTACCAATTTGTCTTTTGCCGGTTTTTAAAGGGCCGCTGTCGGCATGAATACATAAAAAAAGATCGCCTTTAAACTCATTCGCTAATTTTGCTTTTTCCCTCGGGTCCTGGTAAACATCGGTGGTACGTGTGGGCTTTACGCTAACATCCGGTAATTGTTTTTTTAATTCTTCAACTAATTTAAGGGAGATAGCAAGTGTAATATCTTTTTCTTTGGAGCGTAAAGAATGTTCGTACTGACCCGTGGCACCCGGATCCCTTGAACCGCCATGCCCTGCATCAACAACGATTGTTTTTATTTTTTTTTGTGAAAAAGTATTGGGTAACATTAACAAATGCAAAGCAGCAATCAATATTAAAACAGGTACTTTGTTTTTCAACATATCCTAAAGGTTTATCCGGGGTTAGTAATTATAATAATATTCACAATTTCATGCTGTTATAATGGCTATTTTTGCCAATCATAATTATGAACCAACTGTACAAAGGTAAGGCAAAATATATATTGACATGGGCTTTAGCACTGTTGTTTGCAGGCATAACGCTGTATGGTGCCACTAATAGTTTTAATACCCATTACTTTCACAGTAATTTAACTAACAATACCATTTTTAAAAACTCAAAAACAATTACCCAAATTTTAGTTGATACACCACCTGTAAAAAAGCCAGATACAAATTTTATTAAAAAACAAATTCCTGATTCTTTAAAAATAAGTGATTCTGCTTTTGCTGTAATTGATACCATAAATTTTAAAACCTCTAAAGATTCTCTGGACGCTCCGGTAACTTATCATGCCGATGATTCGATGATACTGGATGTACCCACTAATAAAATTATTTTATATGGTAAAGAAACCAAAGTAAAATATTTAGATAATCAACTTGTAGCGCCCCATATAGAGTTTGACCAAAAAACCAGTTTAATAAGTGCTTATTTTGTTAAAGACAGTACAGGCAAAGTTATTTCGTGGCCAACTTTTACACAGGCAGATTTTTTAACCATCAGCGATTCCATAAAGTTTGATATGAAAACGGGCAGAGGAATTACCAAAGGAACCTATACCAAGCAGGATGAATTATTTGTTTACGGTGAT
>NZ_JANPCM010000162.1:0-12075 GCF_031430955.1 Ferruginibacter sp. | reverse complement strand
GATGCTACCACATTTTCCACAAACGCCATTCCCCGTATCCCTTCTTCCACTCCCGGAAAATCAAGCCATTCTTCTTTTGGTTTTTCGCCATCAATTTTTGCCCTTACCGTTAATGCAAAGTTGCGGTATAAATTTCCAAAGGCTTCTAAATATCCTTCGGGGTGCCCGGCAGGAATTCGGGTGTTGTGTGCAGCAAAAGAAGAATTGTATGCACCACCAGTTCTGTAAATTTCAGTTGGTTTATCCAACCATTTTACCAATAAAGTATTGGCATCTTCCTGTTTCCATTCCAGTCCGCCTTTTTCGCAATACACTCTTATCTTAACATTATTTTCTTCGCCGGCAGCAATTTGTGTAGCCATTAAAACTCCGGTAGCACCATTATTAAATTTTAAAAATGCAGCACCATCATCATCCAGCATTCTGCCTTCTACAACAATATTTAAATTGGAACAAATTTTTGTTACCTGCAAACCCGTAACATATTCTGCCATGTTAAAAGCATGCGTTCCAATATCACCCATGCAACCTGCCTTGCCGCTTTTTTTAGGATCGGTGCGCCAGCTGGCCTGTGCCTGTCCCGTACTTTCTAACAAAGTGCTCAACCATCCCTGCGGATATTCCACATAAACTTTTCTCACTTTTCCTAACGAACCTGCTTTTAATAGTTGTTTAGCCTGCTTTACCATGGGGTAACCGGTGTAAGTATGGCATAATAATAAAGTTAAACCTGTAGCATCCAGTTTTTCTTTTATTTGTTTGGCCTGCTCTAAAGTAAAAGTGATCGGTTTTTCAATCACCACATTAAAACCTTTATCTAATGCCATCATTGCCGGATCGAAATGCACAAAGTTGGGTGTAACAATAGTTACAAAATCAATTTTTTTATCAGCAGGCATGGTGGCTTCTTTTTCCAGCATCACTTTATAATCGGTATAAATTCTGCTCTCTTCTAAAAATAAAGATTTACCGGAGTCTAAAGCAATTTCCGGATTTACACTTAATGCCCCGGCAACCAGTTCCACCTGGCCATCCATATTCATGGCAAGGCGGTGTACTCCGCCAATAAAAGCATCTTTGCCACCACCAATCATTGCCATTCTTAATTTTCTTTGCATAATATTATTTTAAGTTATAGTGATACTATTTTAATGAAGGGGATTTTATTTAAAATTAAAAATAAAAAATTTATTAAAGTTATTGCTATTAATTTTAAAAAATAGCAACCGCAAACGGTTGCGATAAAACATTTTTTTTATTATTTGATTTTTTGATTAGTATAAAAATTATATTTACGATGTAATTATTTACCGCTTTAAAAATCGATATGCAAGCTATTAACCGAAACAAACTTTTTGTTGCCAGCTGTTTGGCGCTATTAGTAACCTCTCTTTCATTTGGTATCCGTGCCGGATTATTAGGTACCTGGGGTACCCAATTTAATTTAGATAAATCTGAAATTTCCACTATCACTGCAACAGCTTTTTGGGGTTTTCCTCTTGCTGTAATTATAGGGGGAATGGTTGTAGATATTATTGGTATGAAAAAGTTGCTGGTAATGGCTTTTATCTTTCATCTGTCAGGAATTCTGTTAACCATTTTTGCAGGAAGTTTTGGCAGTCCTTACTGGGCATTATTTATTTCCACATTACTTATTGGTATTGCAAACGGAACAGTGGAAGCCGCCTGCAACCCATTAGTAACTGCCTTGTATTCCGATAATAAAACAACCAAATTAAATCACTTTCACTTATGGTTTCCCGGAGGTATAGTAATTGGGTCGCTGATAGTTTATTTTTTAAGCCAACAGGGAATTAACTGGCAGATACAGGTTGCATTAATGCTTATCCCTGCTTTTTTATATGGGTTTCTTTTTTTGAAAGAAAAATTTCCGGTTACGGAAAGGGTTGCAAGCGGCGTTTCTACCGCAAGCATGTATAAAGCATTGGCAAGCCCCCTCTTTATTTTTATGATTGTTTGTATGTTTGGCACAGCTATAACAGAATTATTTACTGGTCAGTGGATAGGCGTGCTGTTAAATAATGTAACTAAAAATTCTTTACTCATCCTTGCAGTATCTACGGGTATTATGGCTATTGGGCGTGCTTTTGCCGGCCCGGTAGTGCACAGCCTTGCTCCGCAGGGTGTATTATTAATGTCTGCAATTTTAGCTACTCTTGGTTTATATATCTTAGGGCATTCGGGTGGTAATATGGTTTTTGTTGGTGCATTAATTTTTGGAATGGGAGTTTGTTATTTCTGGCCAACCATGCTTGGTTTTGTTGCAGAAAATTTGCCTAAAACCGGTGCAGTTGGTTTAAACTTAATGGGCGGCGCAGGTATGTTTGCAGTTTCGGTATATACAATTTTTATGGGAGGGGTTTACGATAATAAAATTGCTGCACATCTTCCGGCGGGTGCTGATTTAAAATTATACAACAGTCCCGAAGCAACTGAACCAATGAAAGCTGCCTTGGCAGAAGCAAATAAAACAGCAGGCCCGGAAATTATTAATACCACTTTAATTATTCCTGTAATTCTAATAGCCGCTTTTGCAGGATTATTTTTTTATATGCGTAACAGAAAGCAACAGGTGTTGCAACCAAATATGAGTCATTAATAATTACATGAGATCAATCATCCGCATACAACTTTCTACAATGATGTTCCTGGAATTTTTTATCTGGGGATCGTGGTTTGTTACGTTGGCGGCATTTTTGGCAAATAATCTTAGTGCGTCCGGTGTTCAAACCGGTGAAGTATTTTCTACACAATCATGGGGTGCTATTATTGCGCCATTTATAATTGGACTAATTGCAGACCGGTATATAAATGCCGAAAAAATATTGGGCTTTTTACATATAGCAGGTGCCGTGCTGATGTACCGGATGTATGGTGCAGCAGACATTTCTAATTTTTATCCCTACGTTTTAGTGTATATGATTTTATATATGCCAACACTGGCCTTGGTAAACTCTGTATCGTTTAATCAAATGACAGATCCCGAAAAAGAATTTTCAAGCATTCGTGTTTGGGGTACAATCGGATGGATTGTTGCAGGGTTACTCATCAGCTATCTTTTTCATTGGGATTCTAAATCTAATTTAGCAAATGGGTTATTGAAAAATACTTTTCTAATGGCAGCAATTGCTTCTGGGATATTGGGGCTATTAAGTTTTACTCTACCAAAAACTCCACCTAAAAAAAATACAAGCGAAAAAATAAGTCTAAGTCAGATTATTGGTTTGGATGCATTGAAATTATTGAAAGATAAAAATTTTGCAATCTTTTTTATAGCCTCTGTTCTTATATGTATTCCTTTAGCTTTTTATTACGTCAACGCACAAAATTTTCTTTCTAACATTGGGGTAGAAAATCCAACAGGCAAAATGACGATCGGTCAAATATCCGAAGTGCTTTTCTTATTATTGCTTCCGGTTTTCTTTACAAAATATGGATTTAAGAAAACAATTTTAGTGGGAATGCTTGCATGGGCACTGCGTTATGCATTGTTTGCTTATGGTAACGCTGGCCAATTAAGTTTTATGCTGATCATTGGAATTGCATTGCATGGTATTTGCTACGATTTCTTTTTTGTATCAGGACAGATTTATACCAATTCCAAAGCAGGTGAAAAATATAAAAGTGCGGCACAGGGCTTAATTACACTGGCTACTTATGGTATTGGTATGCTGATTGGTTTTGCAATAGCGGGTAAAATAACAGATGCGTATAAAATTTCTGAAAAAGTTTTTGATTATAAAATGATATGGTTAATTCCTTCTGCAATTGCAGCAGGGGTGTTTTTATTGTTTGCTGTTTTTTTTAAAGATGAAAAAAAAGAAAATGTTATTTAAATAATGGAAAATAAATCATCAAGACGAAAATTATTAAAGCAATTAGCTGTTGGCTCAATTGCAGTTGCTGCCAATCCAATTGCATCTTTAGCGGTTAATAATAATGATGAAATGTATAAATTAAAAGGTAACATCAACCACTCCGTTTGCAGGTGGACATACAATTTTTTACCGCTGGATGAATTATGTACTGTGGCAAATAAAATTGGCTTAAAAGCAATTGATTTAATTGGCCCCAAAGAATGGAATGTTTTAAAAAGCCACGGCCTGGATTCATCTATGTGCAATGGTGCCGAAATTAGTTTAACAGAAGGATGGAATCATACTGAATATCATTCCACATTAATAAAAAATTATACCGACCATATAAATTTAGTTGCTGATGCCGGTTATAAAAACTTAATTTGCTTTAGCGGCAATAAAAAAGGGATGGATGATGAAACAGGATTAAAAAACTGTGTGGATGGATTGAAACAGATTATGGCATTAGCAGAAAAACGTGGCGTAATAATCCAGATAGAAGTTTTTAACAGCAAAGTAAATCACCCGGATTATATGGCCGATAATACCAAATGGACGATTGAACTTTGCAAAAGACTGGGCTCTCCGAATTTTAAAATTTTGTACGATATTTATCACATGCAAATAAGCGAAGGGGATATTATCGCAACGATTAAAAAAAATCATGAATACTTTGGGCACTATCATACAGCAGGTGTACCGGGCAGGCACGAGATAGATGAAACGCAGGAATTGTTTTATCCTGCAATAATAAAAGCAGTTTTAGATACCGGCTTTAAAGGATATTTAGCCCAGGAATTTATTCCAACTGCAACAACAAAAGAAGATAAAATAAAAGCATTAAAAAAAGCAGTGAAGCTTTGTGATGTATAAGGGTGCACTACTCTAAAAACTAATTAACTATTAAACTAATTAACAAATAAACAATTTAAAATGGCAGACAATACTTACGACGCAATTGTGGTTGGCTCCGGCATCAGTGGCGGATGGGCCGCTAAAGAACTTACCGAAAAAGGGCTTAAAGTTTTAATGCTGGAAAGAGGACCGGATATTGAGCATATAAAAGGTTATGTAAATGCTCAAAAAGAAAGCTGGGAATTCCCTCATCGTGACAGCCGTACACAACAGATGATAAAAGATTTTCCGGTTATAAAAAGAGATTATCCTTTAAACGAATCTACTATGGGTATGTGGGCAAGCGATAAAGACAATCCATATGTAGAAACAAAACGCATGGACTGGTTCAGGGGGTCTCATGTTGGCGGACGTTCGCTGATGTGGGGCAGGCAAAGTTACCGCCACAGCAAAATGGATTTTGAAGCCAATGGAAAAGAAGGCATTGCTGTTGACTGGCCAATTCGTTACGATGATTTAGCACCGTGGTACAGTTATGCAGAAAAATTTGCCGGAATACAGGGAAGTAAAGAAGGGTTGGATGTATTACCTGATGGAGAATTTATGCCTGCAATGGAAATGAATGTAGTGGAAAAAGATATTGCTGGAAAACTAAAAACACATTATAACGGTAAGCGGCACATGTTTATTGGTCGCAGTGCCAATATTACCGAGCCGCATAACGACAGAACTAATTGCCAGTACCGTGACCGTTGCTGGCGTGGCTGCCCGTTTGGTGCCTACTTCAGTACACAATCTGCCACATTACCTGCTGCAAGAAAAACCGGTAACCTTACAATGGAAGTAAATAAAATTGTTACCAAACTTATTTACGATAAAAATTCAAAAAAGGCAACAGGTGTAGAAGTGATTGATGCAGAAAATAATCAAACATATACTTACAATGCAAAAGTTATTTTTCTTTGTGCATCAAGTTTTAACAGCACCTGGATATTAATGAACAGTGCTACTGATATATGGCCTGATGGTTTAGGCAGCAGCAGCGGCGAATTGGGGCATAATATAATGGATCATCATTTCAGATTGGGTGCAAATGGAAGCGTAGAAGGTTTTGAAGATAAATATGTTTACGGCCGCAGGCCAACGGGTATTTATATTCCAAGATTTAGAAATGTAGATGGGGATAAAAGAGACTACCTGCGTGGTTTTGGTTACCAGGGTAGTGCTCACCGTGGCAGGGGAATAGATGTGGCAGAGTTTACACTTGGGGCCGAATTAAAAGACGCATTAGCTGAACCTGGCAATTGGGAAATGGGCATAACAGCCTTTGGAGAAATGCTGCCCTACCACAGTAACAAAATGACATTAAGCAAAACTAAAAAAGATAAATGGGGTTTAGCCGTGCTTGATTTTGATGTGGAGATAAAAGAGAATGAGAAAAAGATGCGGATAGATATGATGAACGATGCAAAAGAAATGCTGGAAGCATCAGGATTAAAAGATGTACGTACTTATGATGCTGGTTATGCTGTAGGGCAGGGTATTCACGAAATGGGTACAGCACGTATGGGCAGAGATCCTAAAACATCTGTACTAAACGGCAACAACCAGGTATGGGATGCTATGAATGTATTTGTAACTGATGGCGCCTGCATGACGAGTGCAAGCTCCGTAAACCCATCGCTTACTTACATGGCATTAACTGCAAGGGCAGCCGATTATGCCGTAAAAGAATTGAAGAAAGGAAATATTTAAATCATTATTCATTTTTATTAACCATTATTAATTAATTAACATGGCAGATAATACTTTTGATGCAATTGTAGTTGGCTCGGGCATAAGCGGGGGCTGGGCTGCAAAAGAACTTTGTGAAAAAGGGTTGAAAGTATTGTTGCTGGAACGGGGTGCCCCACACGAACATATTAAAGACTATAAAAACGCCAGTAAAGAACTGTGGGAGTTTGAACACCGGGGAAAAACTACCGAGCAGCAAAAAAAAGATTATCCCGTTATTCACCGTGGTTGGGCTGCAGCAGAGCAGGTAATGGATGCATGGGCAAATGAAAAGGATAATCCTTACACCGAAGTAAAGCCTTTTACCTGGTGGCGCAGTTACCGTTTTGGCGGCCGTTCGGTTTTATGGGGCAGGCATAGTTACCGGTGGAGCCAAATGGATTTTGAAGCCAATGCAAAAGATGGCATTGCAATACCATGGCCGGTTAATTATAGTGAAATTGCACCATGGTATGATTATGTAGAAAAATTTGCAGGTATTAGCGGATCAATTGAAGGCATACCCAATTTACCGGATGGACAATTTTTACCGCCAGTACCATTAAATTTTGTTGAAAAAGATGTTGCAGCAAGAATAAAAGAAAAGTTTAAAGGGCAAAGGCATCTTATTAATTCAAGAGTTGCAAATATTACAGTGCCGCATAACGAAAGACCCGGTTGCCAGTTTAGAAACCGTTGCTGGGAAGGATGTATGTTTGGCGGATATTTCAGTACACAATCATCCACTTATCCGGCAGCATTAAAAACAGGCAATCTTACAGTTCGCCCTTTTTCGTTAGTAACACAAGTATTGTACGATAAGGATAAAAAGAAAGCAACAGGCGTAGAAGTTTTAGATACAGAGGATAACAAAACATATCAATTTAATTCTAAAATAGTTTTTCTGTGTGCATCTGCATTAAATTCTGCATGGATATTAATGCGCTCTGCAACTGATGTGTGGGCAGATGGCTTAGGCAGCAGCAGCGGTGAGTTAGGGCATAACATTATGGATCATCATTACAATTTAGGAGCATCAGGAACAATTGAGGGTTACGAGGATAAATATTATTATGGCAGAAGGCCGGCAGGTTTTTATATTCCAAGATTTGCCAATGTAGGAACAGATAAAAGAGATTATTTACGTGGTTTTGGATACCAGGGCGCAGCAAGCCGCAGCGGATGGAGCCGTGAAATTGCTGAAATGAATATTGGAAAAGATTTAAAAGAAGCATTAACCGAGCCGGGGCCTTGGCAAATGGGTGCAACTGGTTTTGGCGAAATTTTGCCTTATCATGAAAATAAAATAACACTCGATAAAACTAAAAAAGATAAATGGGGTTTGCCGGTTTTATCAATGGATGCAGAGATAAAAGAAAATGAGATGAAGATGCGGAAAGATATTTTATCAGACATTGTAGCTATGCTTGAAGCAGGCGGTGCAAAAAATATAAATACCTACGATAGTGGTCATGCGATGGGTCATGGCATTCACGAAATGGGTACAGCACGTATGGGCAGCGATGCTAAAACATCGGTACTAAATAAAAATAACCAGGTGTGGGATGCACCAAATGTGTTTGTAACCGACGGCGCATTTATGACATCTTCTGCATGTCAAAATCCATCGCTTACTTATATGGCCTTTACTGCAAGGGCAGCTAACTATGCAGTTGAACAATTAAAAAAACAAAATTTATAATACTCCTAAAATAAAAATTATGGAACGCAGGGAACTTTTAAAAATGATTGCCGTATTAACCGGCGGTGTTGTAATTGGTGGCGATGTATTCTTATCGGGATGTACATCTAAAACAGCAGATGCTTCAACTTTTTCTGTCGATAATATTGCATTGCTGGATGAAGTGGGAGAAACTATTATTCCTGCTACAGCTACACCGGGTGCAAAAGCCACAAAGATTGGCGAGTTTATGAAAACTATTGTTACTGACTGCTATACCGAAGCCCAGCAAAAAGTTTTCGGTGATGGCCTTGCCGGCTTAAATGCCGCTTGTGAAAAAGCCAACGGTAAATCTTTTATGGACAGCACACCGGAGCAACGTAAATCTTTTTTAATTGCTTTAGAAAAAGAAGCAAAAGATTACAATGCTAAGAGGGATGAACAGGACAAACCGGCAAAAGAAAAAGCTAAAAAAGAAATGGATCCCAATTTTGTTGGCGCTCCATCACATTATTACACCATGATGAAGCAATTAACTTTGTGGGGATATTTCAGTTCAGAAATTGGAAGTAAGCAAGCCTTGCGCTGGGTACCCATCCCTGGAAAATACGATGGCAACTTACCTTATAAAAAAGGTGATAAGGCCTGGGCTATTTAAAAATATTTTTTGTTATAAAGAAATGCCGTTCAATTTTTCGAACGGCATTTGTATTTTTGTATTTATTGTAAGAATATACCTATTGCATCCCTTAATGTTGAAGAACCTACCCGAAAAAGGGATCTAATACAAATTAAACATTGAATATCTGTCCGATTAAAAAAAATGTCAGGTTGAGGCACTCATAAAAAAAATCAAGCTCTTTGCAAATGACAAAATTTCGATTTCATTGTCGTGTCAGGCAGAGCTTGTCGAAGCCGGTGCCTTATTTAAAGCCGCCTTCTACAAGCCCAAGGCTGACAGTATTCTTTCAATGTCTAATTGATGTAATCTTTTTCGGGTGGCTTTTTTGTTTCTTTTTTTCCACAAAAAAAGAAAAGAAAAAAGACTACTGTAATATAAAAGCTATTGCTGCGTATATATGTTCAATAACATTCATTAAAATTAAATTAGGATATACATTAATTTTCCTTCAATAACTTATCAATCATTCCCTCAAATTCTTTTTTATAAATAAGATAATGATTGCCTGTTGCAGGACCGTTAAAACCTGTATCTAATTTTCTGATTTTTCCCGCCTTATCAATAATTACAGAAGAAGGAAAAAATTTGATTGGTGTTAGCTCCGGCAATGTTTTTTCGGTACGCAAACTATCGCCAACGCTAACACCGGTATTTAAAATAGTGTACTGCACATTAAATCTCTCCTGAAATTTTTTCAGGCTTTTTACAGAGCGTTCCCAATTAGTACTGTACTCGTAAGCCAGCGCAATAACTTCTACACCACGATTTTTATTTTTATTGTAGTACTCACTTAAAAAAGCAGTTTCATCCATACAGTTGGGGCACCAGCTGCCCATTAATTGTATTACCACTACTTTATTTTTAAATTGATCACCGTTTATGGAAACAGGTTTGCCTTGCAGGTCTTTAAACGTAAAATGTAATTTCTCTTCGCCGGGTTTTACATACATGGCTACTGATTCTTCCGAAACTTTTGCCGCAGCATTTTTTACTGCAGACCAGCCTTCTTTATAAGTAGCACCCGAAAAAAAAGTACCGCCACTAATTTTATTATTGCCTCCCACCTTTGCAGTAAATAAGAAAGCATGGCCACCATCAAAGCAACTGAGTAATATAGAATCTTTAGTAACAATGCCTTCTAAATAGCGGTAGTCGCCGGTGGGGTTTAAAAATGTACCCGTTACTTTATTACCCGTTTGTTTAAATTCTGCAACCGATAATTCGCTGGCCTTTGCGCTGGCAAATATTGCAGCCCATCTTCCCGAAATATTTTTAGTGCTTTTGGTTAAGGCATCAAATCTTTTATTACCGGGTATTGCAACAAAAGGGATGGACTGTGTTTTTACACTGCCGCCCTTCAGCCAAACACCCGTTATTTTTTTATTACTGTACACCACCCGGAACTGCGATTCAAAAACCGGCATCTGAACAATTATTGAATCACCGGCTGCAGTTATATTATCAACCTTTATTTTTTCTGCTGCGTTATGGATATACCAAACGGGTTTGCCTTTTTCTATTTTCCATTCAAACGTAAAAACAATGGCATTGCCATCGTTGCGCTGCAACTTTGCACTCCACCAACCCTGTTGGCCAAATATTGCCGGACTTGCACTCAATAAAATTAACGCCAGTAAAACTTTCATGCTGCAGGTTTGTTTAAAAAACAAAGATACCGTTACCCCCATCAAATAAAAAAAGGCATTTGTTAAAAATCTATCATTTATATAGACTGTTTTTATTTATTGGCTGGAATGATTTTATTTCTGTATAATTTTGTGCAGGTAAAAATAAAATTATGTCAGGCATATTAGATTTGGTAGGCAATACTCCATTGGTAGAATTGAAAAAACTTAATCCCAATAAAAACGTAATTATCTATGGAAAACTGGAAGGTAACAATCCCGGCGGAAGTGTAAAAGACCGGGCCGCTTACGGCATGATAAAAGGCGCAATAGACCGTGGCGAACTAAAACCCGGCATTACTTTGGTGGAAGCCACCAGCGGCAACACCGGCATTGCATTAGCCATGATTGCAAGTTTATTTAATGTGCCGATAGAATTGGTGATGCCCGAAGATGCAACAAGAGAAAGAGTTTTAACGATGGAAGCTTTTGGTGCTACAGTAACACTTACACCAAAAGAAAAATCAATGGAAGGCGCCATTGATTATGCCAATGCACAGGTTGCAAAAGGCGGTTACCACATGCTTAATCAATTTGGTAACGAGGATAATCCCAACATGCATTACAAAACTACCGGCCCCGAAATTTGGAAAGACACTAACGGACAGGTAACACATTTTGTTTCTGCCATGGGCACAACCGGAACAATAATGGGGGTGTCAAAATATTTAAAAGAACAAAACCCTGCTGTACAAATCGTGGGTTGCCAGCCAATGGACGGCGCTAAAATCCCCGGCATACGCAAATGGCCCGAAGCTTATTTACCCAAAATATTTAACCGCAGCCGTGTGGACCGTATAATAGAAATTGCAGAAAAAGATGCCCGTGTTATGGCAAAAAGATTAGCCCGTGATGAAGCTATCTTTAGTGGCATGAGCAGCGGCGGTGCAGCACATGCAGCTATTGAATTAGCCAAAGAATTAACAGCTGGGGTAATTGTTTTTATTGTTTGCGACAGAGGGGACAGGTATTTGAGTAGTGATTTGTTTGATTGAAATAAAAATAATTTTGTGATGACGGGTTTATGTCCCGACGGGGTTTTCATCCCATGGCTCATGTGGGTGAGCATGAAACCCCGGCGTATGAAAACTCTTCAAATTTTTTTACGCTGAGTTCTTCATTTACAAAATTGTAGCAATTATTTATAGAGCGGCTTTATAAAACTTTAAAGCTCTTTTAAACGCCGGGGTCTCACGCTATGCTCATTGCCAGGCGGTGAAGACCCCGGCGGAACGGAAAGAACCTTTTGTTGGTGGCAGTTAATGTCGCCAGTTAAGAATTACGCCAAATTCTTTCCAGGTTTTGTCGCTCTGTAATTGATAAAGCATAATACCACCGCCGCCGCCAAGATAGCTGTGTCCGTTGTCCCATTGAACGATGGCAAATGTTTTTGAATTGTCAAAGACAGGTCTCGAATAGTAACAAATAGTTCGGTCGGATACTTCAGTCGAGTTGTATTTATTGACATACTTAGAAAAATGGCGGATTTGCTTTTTGTCTGTCAACTTATACTTTTGAATT
>NZ_JANPCM010000161.1:0-6342 GCF_031430955.1 Ferruginibacter sp. | reverse complement strand
CCTTCATTAGAATCAAAATTATATACCAATATTATTGCCGGCAGGTGGAATGTTGATGATGCAGAAAATGATAAATTGCCCGAACCAAAAAAAGCAATTGACCTTTTTAAAAATATAAAACAGGGCGTTACCGATATTGATGATGTGCCCACCAAACATTATTTAAAAGAAGAACTGGAGTTATTACTCGGGCTGGAAGGTTTTGAAGTACAGGTAATAAAAAAAATAAATTACGACTGGAAAACAGAATTTCATAAACCCCCGAAATGGTTAAGAGAACCTTATCCCTGGGACTGGATGTGTACAGCAAAGAAAAATTATTAAAAAAATAATTATGGCTGCCAAAGAAAAAGCACTCGACGCCTACATTGCAAAATCGGCCGATTTTGCAAAACCCATTTTAAATCATATTCGTGAGCTGGTACATAAAGCCTGCCCGAATGTGGAAGAAAAGATGAAATGGAGTATGCCATTCTTTGATTACAAAGGAGAGATGCTTTGTCACATGGCTTCGTTTAAACAACATGCTGTTATGGGTTTTTGGAAAGCCCCGCTGATGAAAGATTCCATTCTGGTTGAAAATGCTAAATCAGAAGTTTCGATGGGGCATTTAGGAAGGATAACTTCTTTAAAAGATCTGCCACCCGATAAAAAAATAATTGCCTGGATAAAAGAAGCCATGGCATTAAACGACAAAGGCGTTAAGCTTGCCGCCAAACCAAAAGCTGCAGATAAAAAAGAATTGTTTGTACCTGATTATTTTTTAAAAGCGTTGAACAAAAATAAAAAAGCATTGCAAATATTTACTGCCTTTCCTTACTCCCACAAAAAAGAATATGTGCAATGGATTACCGAAGCAAAAACAGAAATAACTAAAAATAAACGTATAGCCACTGCTGTAGAAATGATAGCAGAAAATAAAAGCAGGAATTGGAAATATAAATAGTAGCAAATAAAAAAGCTGCAACAATACAATGTGCAGCTCTTTACTATCTTAAAAAAATAATTTAATTGTGGTCTATCATTTTCATGACAACCCCATACGAGGCATCAGAAAAAGTTCCGTTTACATTGCCTTTGTTCCAGTATAAAAAACTGCGGTACACCATTCCAATACCTTTTGCATATTTAGCTTCGCTAAAAGTTCTGTCAATAGCGGTTTGATTATCAATTTCGGCAACCTTAATGGTGCTGTCAATGGTTACTGCACCAATTTTTGCAGGCATGTTCAAACTGTCGTAAGCATAATCCCAATCATCTAAATATTTTAGGGTAGAACTTAAAGAAGTGGTGTTGATATAAGTATTGCCTTTCCAAGTATAATCCTGCCTTATGGGACCTTTAAGTTTTAAAAACCTTAAATTATTTTCTACAAACTCAATACTGTTTTGGCTGGGTACAGCCATAAAAACATTATCGGCAACCCATGGGGCATTACTAAAACTGCGAATGTATCTTATTATGCGGTAAGCTTTTCTTCCGGTATTATCTGTTATTTGGGCATCAACCAAATGTTTTACCTGATAGCTTTTTATTACTGCCGATGCACCAAAGTTGGTGTAATACACAATAGAATCTAAACTGTAAGTAATGTATTTGCCCACTGTAAGGGGATAATAATTGCTTACTGGTGCAGTCGCAAGTTCTTCGGTGCTTTTTTTACAGGCGCTAAAAATTATCAGCGAAGCAATTACTAAAAACGAAATTTGTTTTCTCATAAATGGGGTGTTACAAATACAGATGTAATTTTTGTATAAAAAGCTGCCTGTTATAATAAAATGGGTGCGGTACGTTGTATTATTCCGCCTCCAATTACATCATCACCTTCGTAAAAAACAGCGCTTTGCCCGGGGGCAATACCTTTTACATTATCGTAAAAACGTACATTTATACCATTTTCGTATGTGTACAGGTTAGAAAGCGCACCTTTATCTTTATAACGGATTTTTGTAACTGCTTCCATGCCCTCGGTAATGCCTTCGTATTTTATCCAGTTTAATTTGGTTACCTGCATATCGTTACGGTTTAAATCATCCTCTTCGCCCAATACCACAGTATTGGTTTCGGGGATAATTTGGGTAACATAAGCTGGTATGCCCAAAGCAATATCAAGCCCTTTGCGCTGGCCAATAGTATAAAAAGGATAGCCTTTGTGTTTGCCCAAAAAATTGCCGTTTTTATCTACAAAAGATCCACCATCCACCCTTTTTTCCAATCCATCCACTTTGCGTTTTAAAAAACCGCGGTAATCGTTGTCGGGCACAAAACAAATTTCGTAGCTCTCACTTTTTTTAGCCAGTTCGGGGTAACCAAAATCATGTGCCATCTGACGGATTTCGGTTTTGCGGTAAGTGCCCAATGGTAAAATAGTGCGGCTCAGCAGATCCTGCTGCAATCCCCACAGGGCATAGCTTTGGTCTTTGGTTTCATCCAAACCTTTGCGTAAAAAAAATCTTCCGTTGGTATGCTGATGCACTTGTGCATAATGCCCGGTGCTTATAAAATCGCAACCCAAAGCATCGGCCCTTTTCATTAATGCCCGCCATTTAATGTGCGTATTACACATTACGCAGGGGTTGGGTGTGCGGCCTGCAATATATTCATCAACAAAATTCTCAATTACAAAGTCGCCAAACTCTTCTCTTATATCTAAAATAAAATGCGGAAAGCCGTGTTGTACAGCAGCTTGTCTTGCATCATTAAAACTATCCAGGTTGCAGCAGCCGGTTTCTTTTTTTCCGGTAGTGCCCACACTGGTGGCATAATCCCATGTTTTCATAGTAATGCCCACTACTTCATACCCTTCCTTATGAAGCATCAATGCCGCAACAGTACTGTCTATACCGCCACTCATTGCCATTAAAACTTTTCCTTTTTTGCTCATGATAATTTCTCCGGTGCAAAGATAAAGGATAGTTGATTGTTGATGATTGATAGTTGAAAGCAGGGATTTTCGAATTGGGGAGTTTTTTTGTCTTAATAACTTTCAACTAAACACTTTCAACTTTTCACTTATTTTGCAGCCATGCAGCAATATTTAGATTTAGTTAAACATATTATAGCAACAGGCACCGATAAAAGCGACCGTACCGGCACAGGCACCCGTAGCGTTTTTGGTTATCAAATGCGTTTTGATTTACAAAAAGGTTTTCCTTTAGTAACCACTAAAAAAGCACATTTAAAAAGTATTATTTACGAACTGCTTTGGTTTTTGCAAGGCGGTACCAATATTGATTATTTAAAACAGCACAACGTAAAAATTTGGGACGAATGGGCCGATGAAAACGGCAACCTTGGCCCGGTGTATGGCAAGCAATGGCGTAGCTGGGTTGGTGCAGATGGTGTGGAAGTAGACCAGGTAAAAGACCTTATCCATCAAATAAAAAATAACCCCGATAGCAGGCGCATGATTATCAGTGCATGGAATGTTGCTGATTTGCCCAAGATGAAATTAATGCCTTGTCATTGCCTTTTTCAATTCTACGTTGCTAATGGTAAATTAAGTTGCCAGTTGTACCAGCGCAGTGCTGATGTATTTTTAGGCGTGCCTTTTAATATTGCTTCTTATGCTTTATTAACGATGATGATTGCACAGGTTTGCGATTTACAACCCGGCGAATTTGTACACAGCTTTGGCGATGTGCATTTGTACAGTAATCATTTTGAGCAGGCTAATTTGCAGTTGACCCGTACACCTTTTCCATTACCAACAATGAAAATTAACCCAGACGTAAAAGATATTTTTAGTTTTAAGTTTGAGGATTTTGAGTTGGAGAATTATGTGAGTCATCCGGGGATAAAAGCGCCGGTGGCGGTGTAATCTTATTAAGCCCAATGAAAAAAAATAGTAGCCTTACCAGTAAAATTTTAGCATACAAAGAACTACAGGATTTTGATATAAATGAAGCAATAGATTGGGCTGTGGATATGCTAACCCTTGGATATGAAACTCCTTCCTTATTGATTTTGTCAGGATTTTCAAAGCCCACAAATTTTTATGAAGCAGAAGAATATTTAAAAGGATCGATTAAAGAATTAGGTCTAAAAATTCCTGAAAGAAATGTGGCAATTTTTCAATATTGTGAATACTTAATTGAAAAAATAGCAGATGAAGAAAACGTTAAGGGAAATTTATATCAGCTTTATAAGATTGCAGGAACCATAGATGACGATAAGCGTATTTTTGATTTTTATCTTTTATATTGGGCTTGGAGTGATCTTGATTATGGTCTGGAATATCAGCATTATTGGGATGGGGCTACTCCAAAAAATATCGAACAAGTTGTTATTGAGCAGGCAAAAAAATATTTAATTAGCACTTCAGATTAGCATTGAAATCGCTGAATATACAATGATTACTTATTAAATCAGAATATTTAAGTTCGCCAATTTTTATTTCCCATCCCACACATTATTTCTTTCAATTTTTCGTTCTTACATAAGCTAATTCCATCTTATGAAGACAACCTTTACTTTTTTTGCTTTATTTTTTTGCTTTTTAACTGCCGTAGCACAACCTGCACAGGATACTACTTTAAAAGAGCAGAAAGAAAATATCATTAAAGAAACCACCATTGTTAAAGTAGAAAATTTAGGCGAACTCATTAATACCGGTAACCCCGAAATGCGGCCCACAATTTCTGCCGATGGCAACCTGTTATTTTTTATCCGTCAAAACGATCCTTTAAATATTCAATACCAAACCGTACCCAACTCACAGGATATTTGGTATTCCACCAGGGATACCACAGGCAAATGGAGCAAAGCAAAACATTTGAGTGCTAAAGTAAATGCATCGCAATACAATGCGGTGTACTGGATATCCCCCGATTTAAATACTATTTTATTGAAAGGGTCATTTATTGACGGGCAATACTTAGGCATGGGCGTTAGTATGATACATAAAAGAAATGATAACAGCTGGACGAATGCCGAAATGCTCAAGATCAGGAATTTTGAAAAATTCAGCCGAACCATGCAGATAGGCGCCAGCATGGGACAAGATGGTAAAACATTATTATTTTACATGACGGATAAAAAAGAAAGTTATGAAAACGATCTTTATGTTTCTTTTTTAGAAGGCAATGATATTTGGACAGCACCAAAAAGTTTAGGCAAAAAAATTAATTTGTCAGATTATAATGAGATGAGCCCGTTTATTGCGGCGGATGGCGTTACACTTTATTTCAGCAGCGACAGGCCCGGTGGCATTGGTGAAAATGATATCTGGATGAGTAAACGCCTTGACGACAGCTGGACAAAATGGAGTGAACCGGTAAACATGGGCAAGCCCATTAACACCGAAGGCTCCGAAGCATTTTTTACATTAGATGCCGGTGGAGAATTTGCTTACTTAACATCAAGTGATGGTGCTTTTGGCGCCAGCGACATCGTAAGAGTAAAATTATTAGAAAAAGAAAAACCTAATCCAGTAGTCCTGGTAAGTGGTAATGTGTACAATGCAAAAACAAATGCGCCATTAACGGCATCATTAATTTATCAAACTTTACCCGATGGAACTGAAGTGGGTAATGGTGTTAGCAGCCCTGTGGACGGCTCGTTTAAAATTGTGTTGCCTTACGATAAAAATTACAGCATCAGGGCCTCGGCAGATAAATTTTTCGCCATCTCCGAAAATTTAAATTTAGATTCTTTAATAAAAGCCGGCTATAAAGAAATTCATAAAGACTTGTATTTAGCGCCGATAGAAATTGGCCAGGTGTTTCGTTTAAACAATGTGTTTTTCGATTTTGATAAATATAATTTGCGTCCCGAAAGTTATGTGGAGTTAGACCGTGTGGTTAAATTTTTAAATGAGTATCCCAATATAGAAATTGAAATGAGTGCCCATACTGACAGCAAGGGGGCTGATGATTACAATATGACATTGAGTGATAACAGGGCAAGATCGGTAATGGAATATATAATATCAAAAGGAATTACTACCAGTCGTATCATATCAAAAGGCTATGGCGAAACCAAGCCTGTTGCTGCCAATGCCAATACTGATGGTACCGATAACCCGGAAGGGCGCCAGTTAAACAGGCGTGTGGAATTTAAAATTTTGAAAAACTAAATGTTCCCGCAGATTACGCAGATACCGCAGAAAGAAAACACTGTATTTCTCAGCGACATCAGCGTAATCTGCAGGCAAAAACATTCGCGGCAGAATCCGTATTTTTGTTTTCTATGATTTCACTCATTGCAGCCGCTGCAGAAAATTACGCCATTGGCAGAGATAACCAATTACTCTGGACCTTACCCAACGACATGAAGTTTTTTAAAAACACCACCTGGGGAATGCCGGTGGTTATGGGCCGTAAAACTTTTGAAAGCTTAGGC
>NZ_JANPCM010000160.1:0-2089 GCF_031430955.1 Ferruginibacter sp. | reverse complement strand
GGAGAAGAAGCTGGGAATAGTATTGCTGATGTTTTATTGGGTAACTATAACCCGGCAGGAAGATTACCTATAACTTTTCCTTTGCACGAAGGTCAGTTGCCTTTAGTATATAATCATAAACCTACAGGACGAGGCGATGATTATAATAATTTAAGTGGCTATCCGCAATTCCCGTTTGGTTATGGATTAAGTTATACCAATTTTAAATATAGTGACATTGCTTTTTCGAAAAATAATATTAAAACAACCGACACTGTAATAGTTAGTTGTACAGTAAAAAATATTGGTAAAAAAAATGGTGACGAAGTGGTGCAATTATACATTAAAGATTTGCTTTCATCTGTAACCAGGCCAGTTATGGATTTAAAAGGTTTTGAAAGAATACATTTAAAAGCTGGCGAAAGTAAAAAAATCAATTTTACTATAACTCCCGAATTACTTACTATGTTAAATGCTAATTTGCAACCAGTGGTGGAAGCAGGGCAATTTCGTATTATGATTGGAGCTTCAAGCAGTGATATTAGATTACAGGGAATATTAGCGGTACAATAAATTTGTAAATAATAATAGCCGCAACTTTTAAAATTAAACATTATAAAACTTTAATCATAATATTTTTAAAATAAGCTTTTTGGCCATGATCCTGTAAAGCGATCAATCCTTTTTTTGCTGATCCATAATCAGGAAAATCTTTCCATTTGCCTTCTGTTTTTTTCTTTGTCCATGCCGCATCCCATGCCTGGAACTCCACAATTTTCTGGCCGTTCAGCCAATGCTCTGCATGGCCTTTATTAAAAATAATTTTACTGGTATTCCATTGGCCAACAGGTTTTAATTTTTTCTTTTTGTTGGTTAAATTCATGGCATAATCGGCGCCGGTTTTTTGCCAGTCTTCTAATTTTTGCGGAAATCCAATATCATCAATCAATTGATATTCGGGGCCGGTTTGGTAAGGAGCCTCATATTTTGCACCCTCCACCACATGGTACATCACACCACTATTTCCTGCTTTACTGATTTTCCATTCCCATTTTAATTCAAAATTTTCGAATGCTTCGTCTGTAACAATATCACCGCCATGTGCATCGGCGGCAGCGCCAAGGCATACCATTGCTCCATCTTCAATGGTCCAGTTTTGTATAGTGCCGGTTTTATTAAATCCATGCCAGCCCTTTAAAGTTTTACCATCAAAAAGGCTTACCCATTTTCCTTTAGGTGTTTCCATAGTATAAGTTGTAACGGTAAAGGACACAGCGGTAATAATTAAAAAAAATATACCTATGGTTTTTAAAATTTTATTTTTCATATTCATTCGTTTTTATTTTTTTACTAATTGCATATTTTCCGGGTTCCATAATATGGCCGTATCCTGGTTGTAGCTGTCATTACATAATAATGCCGGCGCTGCGGCCCGTTATCCCAACACGGCATCTTCAGTTACTTTTCCGCCATTGCGTATGGCATTAAAAAAGTTTACAAAATGATCGTAGGGTCCACCATTGTAATCTTTTTCTGCTGCAAAAGTATATTCTTCCGGAGCCAAAATTCTTTTACGGTCGCTAACAGGTGTGCCTGCTTTTTTCATTTGCTCAATGTAAAAAGGATCATCCGATTCAATAGTTTTATTTCTTTTTAAAGTAACACTGTCCCAGGTAACATCCATCGAGCCTTCGCTGCCTACCAGTTTTAAATAAGTAGTGCCGCTGGTACCATCAACAAAATTGCAACGCAGCGAAAGATTAAAAGGCGCATGTGCCGCACTTTGCGGATAATCAAAAGTACCCAGTAATACATCGGGCACTTCCCGTCCGTCTTTCCAGTACCGTAAGCCACCTGCAGCATATACTTTATTGGGTCCAAATGAATTTGTAATAAAATGCAGGCTTGAAAAAAGGTGAACAAAAAGATCCCCCGACATTCCGGTACCATAATCTTTATAATTCCTCCACCTGAAAAAACGAGTGGCATCAAATGACCGTTTGTTGGTATTGCTGATATAAGTTTCCCAATCCACTGTTGCTGCTGATGCATCTGCAGGTATTGGATATTGCCATGCACCGGTGGGAGAATGGCGTGCCCAAAAACCTTC
>NZ_JANPCM010000159.1:0-6490 GCF_031430955.1 Ferruginibacter sp. | reverse complement strand
GGTGTATAAAAAAACCACCATAGCGCCAAGCACCAACCAAAAAAGAAGGGTAAGCGTAATCCATTTTAATATGTTAAGGCTTTTGCTCAGGGAAATATGTAATTACTGTAAAATTAATGTTTCGCCTGTTAAAGGCAAATTCAATACCAAACTTTACAATTTATTTAGATAAGGCGAGGTCTGTGTATTATTTCAGTAAAATTATTTTTCAGCCTTTATTTTATAAGCTTAAAACAACACTTGCTGCACAAAAAAGTTATTTGAAATAATACCCAATATTCAGGCTCAGCATACGGTTGCGGATGTTGCGCTGGTCAGTTTCTTCATTATTATTAATGCTGGCCAACCCGTGCATATAACCCACTTCTACAAAAACTTTTTTCATGTGGTAACCCACGCTTGCATTAAGGCCTAAATCGAACCAGCCCAACTCTCCAAAACCAAATTTTAATTTTTCGGTGGTGGTTACATTGCTGGTAGTGGTTGCTTTAATTTTTCCAAAATTGGTAAAACCAAACACCGGCCCCAGGCTTATGGCTAAAGACTTATCTTTATTAGGAAAATCTACACTTAAAGAAGGGATTAAATCAAGATAAGTTATGGAATATTGTTCGATTTTATTGGTGCCGGTTAAAGGTTTAATAATAAAACCCCTTTTGTTTATCATTACCGATGGTGAGAAATGCAATACGCCATCAAAAGGAACTTTTGCCAGCATGCCAATTCCGTAACCGAAGGTAAACTCGTTGGGTTGTTTTACACCACTGTAAACAGCCCTTGCTGTTGAATAATTCCAGCCGCCTTTTACAGCTACTTTTACCTGTGCAGCAATAGTTTTTATCAGTATTAAAGCACAGAGTAAGGCAATACATTTTTTCATAACGTAAATAATTGCGGCAAATGTACAGTTTTAATAACAGAGCTAAATATTTTACCAGCTAATTCTTCAACAGTCAGCAGCGGTTTTAAAATGAATTTAAACTTTCATTTTTTTGTATTCATCTGATTGTTGAATTGAGAGGAATTTCCTTTAGCAATAGAAAGATTTTGCCAGTTGTTACTGGTTATTATTTTAGCAACATAAATTATTTGCCCCACATGATATGGATAATGCGCCATTTGCCTGTTAATAGCATCTATCACCAGCAAACCTTCGCTGCGGATATGGATAGTTTTTAAAAGATCAGCGTCGGATAATGTGTTTAACGCATCCACTAAACATTGCCATCCTTTTTCCCAAAGATCAATTAACTGTTTTTTGGATAAATGTTGATCTTCAAATTCGGTATCACGGTTACGCCATTCTTTTTCGCCATCGCTGGTTAAAAAATCCGTCCAGCGGCTGAGCATGTTGCCGGCAGTATGCTGAATGATGATGGCAATGCTGTTACTGGCTTCATTGGGTTGGTAATGAAAATCGGCATCGGTTAATTGTGCAAATGTTTTATCGCCCAATTCTTTGTAATAGGAAAGGCGTTTAATGGTGGATTGGAGGAAGGATTTTTCTATTGTCATTTTATTTAGTTTAATAAAAGTCTGATTAATACGCTAACAATTGCAAGCGAAAATGATGCAAATATTAACCTTGCAGACTTGTAAAATAATTCATAACCCTTGTTGAATAAATCGGCATCATTTTTTTGAAAAGAAAGCTCAATTAGTTTATTAGCTTTTACACAATAGCCCCAACTAATAATTCCCATACTTAATAGAATAACTGCTATTACTGGAATAATTCTGTAATTAAAAAAAACTGAGTAAGATGAGATTATTTTACCAATTGTATCGCTTATTGCTATGTACCAATTTGTTAATTCTAATATTGAATAAACAATAGTCAAAGTTAAAACAGCTTTTGAAAAATTAAATGTCTTTTTAATTACTACTCTGTTTACATTGTCAACAAAATTATTGGAAATTAAATCTTCACTCATTTTAAAATGTATTTAATAAAATAATTTTCACTTCAATCTTCTCCATTTCCCCCTTCAGGGGATAGGGGCATATCCCTCTGCCGCATCATCACCCCTCTTATCACCCACAGCAATAATTTGTTTGCCTTTAATTTGTATTACTTCCGTTCTTCCAATCTGTCCTCTTGTAATTACTTTGTATCCCATTGCTTCCAGTTGTTTTTTAACGGTTTCGTCAAAATCTTTTTCTACATACAACTGGTCGGGTAACCATTGGTGATGAAACTTTGGTTTGTTAACCGCATCCTCGGCACTCATGCCAAACTCTAAAATATTTACCAGCGTTTGATATACACTTGTAGGAATGGTTGTGCCGCCGGGTGTGCCAACCACTAAATAGGGTTTATTATTTCTCAATACAATAGTTGGTGTCATACTGCTCAGCATTCTTTTGCCGGGAGCAATTGCATTTTTTTCATTGCCCACTGCGCCATACATATTGGGTACGCCGGGCTTTACACTAAAATCATCCATCTCGTTATTTAAAATAAAACCTGCACCGCCTACAACAGTGCGGCTGCCATAACCACCATTTAATGTGGTAGTAACCGATACAACATTCCCTTTATTATCAGCAATACTCAAATGAGTAGTTTCTTCACTTTCACCAATTAATCCTGGTTTGGTTATTGTACTATTCCCTGCTTTATCAGCGGCATAACCTTTCATTCTTTCTGATAAATAAGCATCGCTGGTTAATTTTTTTACAGGCACTTTTACAAAATCAGGATCGCCTAAAAATTCGGCACGGTCTGCATAAGCCCTGCGTTCCACTTCTGTCATTAATTGCACACTGGCAGCAGTTTGAAATTTCATTTTACCAATATTTCTTTTTGCAATCATCTTCATCATCTGTTGCAAAATTATGCCACCACTGCTGGGCAATGGCATTGTAACAATAATGTTGCCCTTGTAATTAAATACATCTGGTATTCTTTCTTTTGTCCGGTAATTTTCCAGGTCATCGTAACTGATAATGCCATTGGCCTTATTCATTTCGGCAACAATTAGTTTTGCAGTTTCGCCACTGTAAAATCCCTTTTGCCCGTTATCCCTTATTCTTTTTAAAGTATTGGCTAAATCTTTTTGTATTAATGTATCACCGGTTTTCCAGGGCTCATTTTTTACAAAAGCAACAGGTGAGGTATTTAGTTTTTTAAATTCTTCTTTTGTATAATTTAATGATGCAGCTTCAGCGGCAGTGATAGCAAATCCGTTTTCGGCCAGGTCAATTGCAGGCTGAATTAATTTTGCAAATGGCAAGCTTGCATATTTATGTGTTGCAAATAAGCCTGCAATGGTGCCTGGCACACCTGCAGCCAAATGTCCATCCTGCGATAAATGCATTTGTGGATTACCGGCACTATCCAAATACATATCTCTTGATGCTTTGGCAGGTGCTTTTTCCCTGTAATCAATAGCAATATTTTTTCTATTTTTTAAATGTGCCACCAAAAAACCGCCACCACCAATATTGCCTGCACCTGGATAAACTACGGCTAATGCTAATTGTGTGGCAATGGCTGCATCAAATGCATTGCCGCCCTGCTTTAAAATTTGCACACCCACTTTACTTGCTAATGGATGGGCAGAAACCACTGCACCATTTGTACAAACTACTTTTTTTTGTGAGTGGTAATTATAAGGATTAATTTGTGCCGTACATTGCAGCACTAAAAAATAGAGTACTATTAATAACGCTGTTGTTTTTTGTTTCATACTTAATAATTATTTTTCAACTAAGCCAGGCAAAAGTTTACATTTTATGAAGAAAATCTTTTTTATTTTTTTTACTTTCCTAATTTCAAGTTACACTTCTTTTTCGCAATCCCTGAAAAGCCCCGATGATTTTTTAGGGTATTCACTGGGCAGTAAATATACACCGCATTACAAAATTGTAAATTATTTTCAGCAGGCTGCCGCAGCCATGCCTAAAATGATGAAGCTGGAGCAATACGGCACCACTAACGAAGGTCGTCCGCTGCTGCTGGCTTTTGTAGCCTCTGAAGAAAATTTTATAAAATTAGAAGAGATACAAAAAAATAATTTGCGCCTTGCTGGAATGTTGAATGATAAAGCTGGTGATCTAAATGTCCCATCCATTGTTTGGCTTAGTTATAATGTACACGGCAATGAAACCAGTTCTTCCGAAGTGGCCATGAAAACTTTATTTGAATTATTAAACGCAAACAATATACAAACAAAAGAGTGGTTGAAAAATACAGTGTTAATTATTGATCCCTGCTTAAACCCCGACGGCCGTGACCGCTATGTAAACTGGTTTACACAAGTAGTGGGAAAGAATGTAGAGGCTAATTTAGATGCAAGAGAACACAGCGAACCATGGCCCGGTGGCAGGACCAATCATTATAATTTTGATTTAAACCGTGACTGGGCATGGCAAACACAAATTGAAACACAGGGCCGCTTAAAAAAATATAACGAATGGATGCCGCAGATACATTGCGATTATCATGAGCAGGGCATTAACAACCCTTATTATTTTGCGCCTGCGGCAGAACCTTTTCATGAAGTGATAACCAAATGGCAGAGAGATTTTCAAACAACTATTGGAAAAAATAATGCAAAATATTTTGATGCTAATGGCTGGTTGTTTTTTACTAAAGAAGTTTTCGATTTATTTTACCCGGCTTACGGAGATACGTATCCCATTTACAATGGAGCTATTGGCATGACTTACGAACAGGCAGGTGGACCCCGTGGCGGTGCAGCAGCTTTAAAAGCAGATGGTGATACGCTTACTTTAAAAGACAGGATTGCTCATCATTTTACCACCAGCATGAGTACAATTGAAATGGCATCTGTAAACAATAGCCGCTTGATAAGTGAGTTTAAAAAGTTTTTTGATGACGCAAAAAATAATGGCATTGGAGAATATAAAACTTATATTGTAACAGATAATAATGCAGGCAAATTAAGAATCTTACAAAATTTCTTTGATAATAACGGTATAAAATATGGTGCAGTATATGGTGCCGCAATAAAAGGGTATAATTATTTTACAGGCAAAGAAGAAACTTTTGCTGCAAATAATAGTTTAGCGATAAGTGCCTACCAACCAAAGTCTGCATTGATAAAAGTATTGTTTGAACCTAAATCAAAATTAAGTGATTCTGTTACTTACGATATTACAGCATGGAGTTTACCTTATGTATATGGTGTACAGGCTTATGCGGTAAAAGAAAAAATAAATGCTGGAAATTTTGCAACAGCAAAAACTGAAAACAATATTTCTGCAAATGCTTACGGTTATCTTATTAACTATAATTCATTTAACGATGCAAAGTTTTTGGCAACCATCGTAAATGCAAAAATTAAAACAAGGTTTGCTGAAAAAGATTTTACTTATAATGGTGCGGCGTATAAAAAAGGCACTTTAATTGTTTTGAAAAAAGGTAACGAAGAAAAGATGGATGCATTTATAAATGCGGTAAATAAGTACAATGCTTCAGTAACTTCTGTTGCAGGTGGTTTTATGGAAACTGGTTTTGATTTTGGCAGCGAGAAAGTACATTTTATAAAGAAGCCCAACGTTGCTATGCTCACAGGTAAAGGTGTTAGCTCCGGTGCAGCAGGAGAAGTGTGGCATTTGTTTGAGCAGCAGTTAGACTATCCAGTAACCTTAATTAATGCGGATGAAATAGATGGCGCTGCTTTAAAAAATATTGATGTTTTAATTTTACCTGACGGCAATTATAAATTTTTTAATGATAAAGACGCCACTGCTGAAATTAAACAATGGGTGCAACAGGGCGGAAAAATAATTGCTATTGAAAATGCTGCTGCACAAATTGCAAAAGCAGATTGGGGCATTAAATTAAAGAAAAGTGATGATGATGATAAGAAGGACGATAAAAAAGACGATAAGAATTTATATAACGATCTGAAACGTTTTGAAAACAGGGAAAGAGAAAGTATTGCAGATTTTATTCCCGGTTCAATTTATAAATTGCTGCTGGATGATTCTCATCCTTTAGCATTTGGTTATACCGCCAATTATTTTACATTAAAGCAAAATGGCGATCTGTATGAGTTTATGAAAGATGGCTGGAATGTGGGAGTGATAAAAAAAGATAACCAGGTAGCAGGGTTTGTAGGAAACCGTTTAAAGGAAAAAATTAAAGACGGTACTGTAATAGGTGTGCAAGATTTAGGCAGAGGAAGCATTGTTTACTTTGCTGATGATCCAATCTTCAGGAGTTTTTGGGAGAACGGGAAGTTGATGTTTGCGAATGCGGTATTTTTGGTGGGGCAGTAGAGTATAGGAATGTCTATTTAATTTATTGCTTCGCAATAAACAAATTGCCACAGAGGCACGGAAGCACAGAAAATACAGTTTTATTTTTGTTACAGTTTATCTAATCACCAAAAATAAATTTATGATAGATTTACCTGAACAAAATGAATATCCTTTACGAGATGAAACAGATAAAATAATTGGTCTTGCAATTGAAGTACATAAAGTGCTTGGTCCGGGGTTTTTAGAAATTGTTTAT
>NZ_JANPCM010000158.1:0-1666 GCF_031430955.1 Ferruginibacter sp. | reverse complement strand
TAAACAAACTATAAAAGAGGTGTGGCCCAATTTAGAACTGTATATTAATGGCGGCGTTTCTTTTGTGCCTTACAAAGAACAGTTTGATAAAATTATTGGTGCAAAAATTAATTACTTAGAAATATACAATGCCAGCGAAGGTTTTATTGCCGGGCAGGTAAAACCTGATGATGACGGCTTGTTATTATTTACAGAACATGGCATTTTTTACGAGTTTATGCCGGTGGAAGAATATGGAAAAGATAAACCACAAACCGTAGGTTTAAAAAATGTGGTGCTCCATAAAAATTATGCATTAGTTATAAGCACTACCGGCGGACTGTGGCGGTATTTAATTGGCGACACAGTTATTTTTACTTCTATCAATCCTTATAAAATAAAAGTAAGTGGCAGGCTAAAACATTATATGAATGCTTTTGGCGAAGAAGTAATTGTAGATAACACTGACAAAGCTATCGCTGCTGCCTGCGAAAAAACCAATGCATTGGTAAGTGATTATACTGCTGCCCCTGTTTTTTTCAGCGATAATAATAATGGTGCACACGAATGGCTAATTGAATTTGAAAAAGAACCGGATAATATTACCGCTTTTATTTACGAGCTGGACAATGCCTTAAAAGATGTTAACAGCGATTACGAAGCCAAGCGCCATAAAGATATTGCCCTGCGCTTACCCATTGTACATGTATTACCTAAAGATAGTTTTAATGAATGGCTGAAAAGTAAGGGTAAATTAGGCGGCCAGCACAAAATACCCAGGTTAAGTAATGAGAGAAAAATGTTAGAGGAAATATTAAAAATGAATTTCTAAATTTAAAAATGGAAAATACTTCCCATTGTAAAAATTGCGGCCAACAATTAACAGGTAAGTTCTGCAGCAATTGTGGTGAAAAAGTTTATAATGAAAAAGATAAATCAGTTTTTTATTTATTGTCAGAAGGGTTTCATTTTATAACTCATTTTGAAGGTACTTTTTTTAATACTTTTCTTGTTCTTTTTACAAAACCGGGGAAATTCTCTTTTGATTATTGTAATGGTATTCATAAAAAATATTTTAAACCAATTTCATTTTTTCTCATGCTGGTAATTCTTTACCTGCTATTCCCCGTTTTTGACGGATTGAATATAAAGCCTTACTATCATGTAAGACACCCGCTGTATGGACATTATGCCATGAATAAAGCTATAGAAATAATGCAGTCACAGCATTTAAACGACACACAATTTGGTGAAGTTTTTCAACATACTTCCGAAAAAATATCAAAATTTTTATTGTTTATAATCATTCCTGTAATGGCTTGCTTCTCTTGGTTAATGAGCTTTAAAAAAAGAAAGTATTTTTATGATAATTTTATTTTTTCTATTGAAGCAAATTCTTTCTTTATCCTCTGGGGATTTTTAATTCTTCCTTTATTACTTCAGTTTTTAAAACTAATTTTCCCTGCTCTGGCAAATTGGTCTGATTTACAAATGCTTATTCCCATTATTAGTGTATTTATTATTTATTTAATTTTTGCATCAAAAAGATTTTTTCAATTTAAGTGGTGGTATAGTATTTTGTATTCGCTGTTGTTCACATTTACGCTAGCCATATTTATTCAATACATTTATAAATTCCTTTTATTTTACATTATCATTCACCTGATTTAAAAATTTTACTGGCGAT
>NZ_JANPCM010000157.1:0-5482 GCF_031430955.1 Ferruginibacter sp. | reverse complement strand
CGGGCAAAAAAATATAGCCGGAAACGATGCTGGTTTTTGTTGCAGAATCACCGGCAATTAAAACCAGCAGTTTGTAAGTTTTATTATCTTCCCAGTTATAGAGTATTCCTTTTGGTGTAACCGCCAGGTGCCTGTACTGATCAAAGAGCCGTGTGATTTGTTTTTTACTTTTATTTTTTGACAGGCCTAAAAAAAATTGGTTATCTACGTTTATCAATGCACCCATTCTTTTTGCATCTTTTTTATTTACCAAAATAACATCGGTAATAAATCCTGTCGCCTTTACAGAATCGGGGATCGTATAAAATCCTTGCCGCTGGTTATTTTGCGCCAATACCGGCAAACAAAATGTGATGGAGTAAAAAAACAATAAAAATCTTTTCATAAATATTCAGCTAAGTGAAGGTGATGTACTGCTTATGTGAAGATAAATTTATTAAGTAAGATATAGCTGTTTCAATAAAAGTTAAATATGGAATTTCTTTATTGCCGCCGGTATGTTTAATTAAAGGGGTACTGCAAAAATTATCCGCACTGGTAAAATTTACGGGTACTAATTTTTAAGAAATATTATATTTACATAAAGCAAGTGCAATGGCAAAGAAAGAATTACATGTATTGGTAGCAGAGCAAAAGATATTAAACCGTATATATGTTATACGCAATCAAAAAATAATGCTCGACAAAGACCTTGCGGAGATGTACAGAGTGGAAACAAAGCGTTTAAATGAGCAGGTAAAAAGAAATATAAACAGGTTTCCTAAAGATTTTATGTTTACACTTTCACAAAAGGAATATGAAAACTTGAAGTCGCAAAATGCGACATCAAGTTGGGGAGGAAGGCGAAAATTGCCGAACGCATTTACAGAGCAGGGTGTAGCCATGCTATCAAGTATTTTGAATAGTGATGTTGCTATTGAAGTAAATATTAGAATTATAAGAGTGTTTACAAAACTTCGTGAATATGCACTGACTCATAAAGAAATATTATTGCAGTTAGCAAAACTGGAAAAAGAAGTAAAGGGAAACAGCAAGGATATTGAAAATATTTTTATGGTATTAAAAGAATTGATTGAAAAACAAAGTAAACCAGCACAACCGAGAAATAAAATAGGCTTTAAAAATTACGATTAGCTAAGCCGAAGCTTTAATAAATATTTCAAAAATGATAAAATTCGTGCAACTCCATCATCGCTTCAATAAAAGTTGAATAAGGAATTAATGTTGACGGGCTGCCGGATTACAGCGGAAATCCTTTTGTGAGGCACGAAACAAAAGATTGAAGCGTAAAGCCGGAACCAAAGTTTATTTTTTAGGTATTGCCCACAGCCCCAAATTTTCCTTAATTTCATTTTTATTATTTAAAAATATGTTAGTTAAAACTTTCGGCAGTGCAGTTTACGGAGTAGAGGCCATTACCATTACTGTGGAAGTAAGTGTAAACAACCAGGGTAAAGATTATTTTATTGTAGGCCTGCCTGATAGCGCTGTTAAAGAAAGTTTGCAAAGAGTAGAGAGTGCCATTAAGAGCAATCATTATTTTATGCCACGTACTAAATTAGTGGTAAACCTTGCGCCGGCGGACATACGAAAAACAGGAACGGCATTTGATTTGCCCATAGCCATTGGCACATTGGGTGCAACAGAGCAAATTGAAAATGTAGAAAAATTAAGTGAGTATGTAATTATGGGGGAGCTGAGTTTGGATGGAGCAATACGCCCCATAAAAGGCGCCTTGCCCATTGCCATACAGGCCCGTAAAGAAGGTTTTAAAGGATTGATTCTTCCCAAACAAAATGCAAGGGAAGCTGCGATGGTGAACAATTTAAATGTGTATGGCGTGGGCCACATTAATGAAGTGATTGATTTTTTTAAGGATGAAAATAGTTTACAACCAACAATAGTAAATACAAGAGAAGAATTTGCTAACGCACAAATTGATTTTGAAATTGATTTTTGTGATGTAAAAGGACAGGAAAATATTAAAAGGGCTTTGGAGATTGCTGCAGCAGGGGGACATAACGCCATTTTAATTGGTCCGCCCGGTGCAGGAAAAACAATGCTGGCAAAACGTTTACCTACCATATTGCCGCCACTAAGTTTGCAGGAAGCACTGGAGACAACAAAAATTCACAGTGTTGCAGGTAAGTTACCGGAGAATGCCACCATAATTTCTAAGCGGCCTTTTCGTTCGCCGCACCATACAATTAGTGATGTTGCTTTAGTTGGTGGTGGTGGCAATCCGCAACCCGGCGAAATTTCTTTGGCACATAATGGTGTTTTGTTTTTAGATGAATTACCCGAATTTAAAAGAACGGTTTTAGAAGTAATGCGACAGCCGATGGAAGAAAGAAAAGTAACTATCAGCCGTGCAAAAGCGGCATTGGATTTTCCTGCAAGTTTTATGCTTATCGCAAGTATGAATCCATGCCCCTGTGGTTTTTTTAATCATCCTGAAAAAGAATGTACCTGCGGCCCGGGCAT
This sequence comes from Ferruginibacter sp., assembly GCF_031430955.1. GTDB lineage: Bacteria > Bacteroidota > Bacteroidia > Chitinophagales > Chitinophagaceae > Ferruginibacter. The sequence continues at coordinate 2,998 of NZ_JANPCM010000157.1, read as the reverse complement.
TGTACAAAGATATTTAAGCCGCATATCGGGGCCGTTGTTAGACAGGATTGATCTGCATGTAGAAGTAACGCCTGTTGCATTTAGTGAATTATCATCTAACCACCAATACGAAAAAAGTAAGAGCATACGGGAACGGGTTATTAAAGCAAGAGATATACAACACGAAAGATATAAAAACAATGAAGGCGTATATGCCAATGCACAAATGAGCAGCAAGCAATTAAAAGAAATTTGTATCATCAGTACTGCAGGACAAAATTTATTAAAAGTGGCGATGGAAAAATTAAATTTATCTGCCCGTGCTTACGACAGGATTTTAAAAGTAAGCCGCACTATTGCCGATCTTGCCGCCAGCGAAGATATAAAGCCGGAGCATTTGGCCGAAGCTATTCAATACCGCAGTTTAGACAGGGAAGGATGGGGAGCTTAGATCAATAGGCAATAGTCAACAGGCAATTTGTAGTATTTAATTTGTAGAGTCCTTTGCCCATTGCCAATTGCCCTCTGCCATCTTGCCATAATTAATTTACTTGTACGATATTTGCTTTCCTGAATACTCGTCTGGTTCTATAAATTTTATTTATGAAGATTTTACTGCACTACCTTAAGCCGCACAAATGGCTTGTTGTGTTAACCCTTTTTTTAGCTACCATCAATATTGGTTTTTCTTTGGTTGATCCTATCATCTTAGGTAAGCTGATAAATTTAGCCAACTATCATCAAAATACCAGTAACCTTGGTGAGCAAGATTATTTTTGGGGAAAGTTTGACTGGATAAATAAATTAGGAAGAAAAGAAACGCTGTATGGTATTGTTTGGTTGCTTACTGCTTCCATTACTGTTGCTATGATCAGCCGGATTGCAAAAAATTTCCAGGATTATTTTTTACAGGTGGTAATACAAAAATTTGGCGCAAAGGTTTTTACAGATGGTTTACAACACGCCATGAAATTACCTTACCAGGAATTTGAAGACCAGCGCAGTGGCGAAACACTTTCGGTATTAACCAAAGTAAGAACCGATGTAGAAAAATTTATGATCAGCTGTATCAATATTTTGTTTGGTATAATTGTAGGAATTGTTTTTGTCTTTGTTTATGCAGCACTTTTTATTCACTGGAGTATACCGGTAGCATATCTTGTAGGAATTTTTGTGTTAACGATGATCACTAACCTGCTGAGTAAAAAAATTAAAGTAATACAAAAAACCATTGTGGGGCAAACCACTGCATTGGCAGGTTCTACTACAGAATCGTTAAGAAATATTGAACTGGTAAAAAGTCTTGGCCTTACACAGCAGGAAGTAGGCAGGCTTAATAAAAATACCTATAAAATTTTGGGGCTGGAGTTAACTAAAGTTAAACGCATCCGCAGCATTAGTTTTATACAGGGCACATTAGTTAATACTTTGCGCCAGGTAATTTTATTTATTTTAATGTGGTTGATTTTTCATAAGCAGATGGATGCAGGCCAGCTGGTTACCATGCAGATATTTTCGTTTTTTGTTTTTGGCCCGTTGCAGGAAATTGGAAATATTTTATTGAGTTACCGTGAGGCGGAAGCCTCGTTAAATAATTTTCATAACCTGATGCAGAAGGCACCGGAGCAGGAGCCGCTTAAACCAAAGCCATTAGGCAGCATTGAAACTTTATCTTTTAAAAACGTGGCCTTCCGCCATCAAACAGCATCACAAAAAGCTATCGATAATATTAGTTTTGATGCAAAGCTGGGTGAAACAATTGCCTTTGTTGGCCCCAGCGGTAGTGGTAAATCTACCTTAATGAAATTATTGGTAGGATTATACCGGCCAAAGGAAGGAAAAATATTGTATAATAATTTAGATGAAACAGAAATACATTTTGATGATTTGAGAAATCAAATTGGTTTTGTAACGCAAGACACGAATTTATTCAGCGGCACTATAAAAGAAAATTTATTGTTTGTTAACCCAAAAGCAGATGATGCTTTACTGAATGATGCATTGCAAAAAGCAAGTTGTACCAATTTAGTACAACGTGCCGAAAAAGGGTTAGACACCATGATTGGCGAAGGCGGATTAAAATTAAGCGGCGGCGAAAAGCAACGTTTATCTATTGCACGTGCTTTATTGCGCAAACCGCATTTATTAATTTTTGATGAAGCAACATCAGCATTGGATTCTTTAACAGAGGAGGAAATTACCAATACCATTCGTGATATTTCAGCCTCAAAAGAACAAATAACAATTTTAATTGCTCATCGTTTAAGTACGATAATGCATGCCGACAGAATTTATGTTTTAGAAAAAGGCGAAGTAGTGGAAACCGGCACACACGAATCTTTACTGGAAGAAAAAGGATTGTACTTTGCCATGTGGCGCCAGCAAATTGGCGAAAGAAAAAAAATAACTACCACCTGATAAAAAATAATTATGTCAGTAACATTAATAGGATTTATTGGTACCGCTGCAGGTTTTGTTTCTACCATTACCTTTTTACCACAGGTAATAAAAATATGGAAAACAAAATCGGCGAAAGATCTTTCTTCTCTTACCTTATTCTTTTTATTCTTAAATGTTTCGCTCTGGTTGTTGTATGGCATTCTTATAAACGATTACCCAATCATGGCTACTAATGGCATTGTGCTTTCTATGATTATTGCCATGATATATTTTAAGTGGAAGTTTGACAAAAAGTAAAATCAATTAGACACTAAAATCATACTGTCAGGCCTGAGGCACTCACAAAATTTTTTTAAACTCTTTGCAAATGACAAAACTTCTATTCCATTGGAGTGTCAGGCTGAGCTTGTCGAAGCCGTTGTGCTTCTTTAGAGCCGGTTTCTACAGGCTCAACCTGACATTTTTTTAATCGGATAGATCCCATATCTTATTGGTATAACGTCCCTTTTTAATTGGGTATCTTTGCAGCATGACAGCAGTAAAAAAACCGAAGCCCAATAATTTATTGAGCATTGTTACCATGAAATGCCCACGATGCAGGCGTGGCCCTATGTTTAAC
>NZ_JANPCM010000156.1:0-8160 GCF_031430955.1 Ferruginibacter sp. | reverse complement strand
TGAGGCAGCCGGTATTACTTACGAACACCGTTTGATAGATGATATGGTAGCCAGTGCGTTAAAATGGAATGGCAATTTTGTTTGGGCCTGTAAAAATTATGATGGCGATGTACAAAGCGATACTGTTGCACAGGGTTTTGGAAGTTTAGGTTTAATGACTTCGGTTTTAGTTACCCCTGATGGTAACACCATGGAAGCAGAAGCTGCACACGGCACCGTTACACGCCACTACCGGGAGCACCAGGCAGGTAAACCAACTTCCACCAATCCTATTGCATCTATTTTTGCATGGACAAGAGGTTTAGCTTTTCGTGGTAAATTAGATACTAACCAGCCATTGATTGATTTTTGCAATGCTTTAGAAGCAGTTTGTATTGAAACGGTAGAAAGCGGTAAGATGACCAAAGACTTAGCAGTTTGTATCCATGGCAATAAAGTAAAACACGGCGACCATTATTTATACACCGAAGAATTTTTAGATGCTATTGATGAAAATTTGAAGAAGAAGATGGGGATGTAATTGATAATGGATGATTGATTTATGGATAATGCACTTCAATATTGGAGTGCATTATTTTTTCTGTCATATCGGCGATGGAGACATCTGTTTGTTTTCATTTTTTTTTCAGATTTCCTCTGGGCTTAAATTATACATATGGTATAATACCAATTAGACATTGAAACCATACTGTCTCCGCCACGGCGGATGTCGAAGGCGGGTTAGCTATTGCACCGGTTTCGACAAGCTGCTAATGACATGTATTTTAAAAGGTTGATTAACAATTTTTACAAAAATTTAATTTAGTCACAAAGACACGAAGACACAAAGGTAAAAAGCTTTGCTTTTTTTCTACCCTGCCTGCAGGCAGGTTCGTGTCTTTGAGCCTTGGTGGCAAACCTTTTTTTACAGCGAAGCTGAGAATTTTTTTCTTATTGTCATTTGCAAAGAGCTTAAATTTTTTTTATGAGTGCCTCAACCTGACATTTTTTTAATCGGATAGATTAATGTCTAATTGTTATAAACAGTAAGTTTGCGTATGCAAATTATCTCCGCTGATAAAATTTTTACAGGAAATGAATGGCTCACCAACCATGCCATTGTAGTTGAAAACAACCGTATAAAAGAAATTATTCCTGCCACTGAAGCAGCACAACATTTCAGTAATGCATTTATTGCACCAGCATTTATTGACTTACAGATTTACGGTGCCGGTGAAAAATTATTTGCTGTTTACCCTGAAAAAGATGCGTTAAAAAAATTAGTGGCTTATTGCCGCAATGGTGGTGCAGCATACTGCATGCCTACTGTCGCCACGCATCCTTACCAAACATTTTACCAATGCATTGATGCTGTAAAAGATTACTGGAAAGATGGGGACACTGCCGTTTTAGGTTTACATATTGAAGGCCCATGGATTAGTGCTGCAAAAAAAGGTGCTCACATTGAAGATTGTATTCATTCGCCAACAATAGAACAGGTAAAGCATTTACTGGAATACGGAAAAGATGTTATAAAAATAATTACACTGGCACCTGAAGTATGCAACCAGCAAATAATTGATTTAATTCTTTCTTACAACATCATCATTTCTGCAGGGCATAGCAATGCAACTTATGAAGAAGCAACCAAAGCTTTTAATAATGGTATTACTGCAGCCACGCATTTATACAATGCCATGAGTGCGCTGCAGCATCGCAGCCCCGGTGTGGTAGGTGCAGTATTGAATCATGCTTCTGTAATGAGCAGCATTATTCCCGACGGGCTTCATGTTGATTTTGCTGCAGTAAATATTGCAAAACAAATAATGAAAGAAAGATTGTTTGTAATAACGGATGCTGTTACCCAAACTACTGAAGGTTATTACCCTCATCATTTAGCAGGTGATAAATACGAAAGCAATGGCATACTCAGTGGCTCTGCATTAACCATGAGCAAAGCGGTAAAAAATTTAGTACAGCATTGCAATATTAAGTTAGATGAAGCATTGCGTATGTGCAGCCTGTACCCGGCACGGGTAATACAAATGGAGAATGAGTATGGCTGTATTAAACCCGGTGCTATTTCTTCTTTGATAGTGATGAATGAAAAATTTGAAATGATAAGAATGATGGGATAAACTATTAGTGAAATATATTAAAAACGCTCCGGTAAATGTAACCGAAGCGTTTTATCCCAAAGCCCTGTATGTAGAAGAATTTTAAAAAATAGTATTAAAGAATAAGTATCAAAAGCAAAATAATAATAATGATTGCACCAACAGATAAATAAACTTTTTTATCCAGGCCACCAGCTTTTTTCTTCATGTCCATCAATTCCATACGCAGCGATTTTTTTTCTGCACTGGTCAAATTTGTTTTGTCCATGTTTTGGATTTCCGTAACCCTTTGCGAAATTTCTGCAAAAGTTTTAGCATCTTTCACAGGATCGCCTGTTGCTGTAACGCTGGCATTAGAAGCGTATGTTACAGGAACTGATACCACCATAAAAATTGCCAGTGAAAGAATTTTTAAAAAATTTTTAAGTCTCATAATTGTGTTGTTTTAAGTATTAGATTATTAAATTGGAAAATTAAATATTTATTGACTTACCTGGAATTTTACCGGTAAAGTAAATCGTGTTTTTACATTCTTGCCTTTTATTTGCCCCGCCGTCCACGATGGCATTTTATTAAATACCCTCATCGCTTCTTCTTCTACACCATCGCCTACTTTTTTACTTACAATTTCCGGCGAACTAATCTTTCCATTTTCATCTACCAAAAAACTTATATTAACCAATCCTTCTGTACCGTTATCAGTTGCTTGCTGCGGATATTCAATATTATTATTAAAGAAGTTTATCAATGCAGTTTGTCCTCCCGGGTACGAAGGTAATACTTCTGATGTATTGTAATAACCCTGTTTATCCATTTCCAATTTTCTTGCACTGTATTTTGCAGTGGGCATTTCTATCATCACTTTAGCTTTCTTCATTTTTTTATCCCCCATCTTTTTTACACCCATACTGTCATTCATTTTAGGAGCCATTGCAGTATCTGTCATCATTGTATTATTTGATGCAGCTACTGTGGTGTCATTCATCATTGGTGTTGGTGTTGGAGCTACTGTTGTTGTACTGTCAGCATAATCCGAACTGGAATTACAACTGGTAATTAACCCTGCTGCGGTAACAATAACAAAAAATGACTGGATTGATTTTTTCATACCTATTGTTGTTTCGTTAACAAGTTTTCAAATTCAATGCCGTTAATTTTTTATGTGCCCTAAATATTATTTTAAACTGTAAACGGGATTTTTTTTCTCACAGTGAGGAATATAATCAACAAAAAAAGCATTAAAGGTCTAAAATGTTTAACCGTGTTTGCTCATTTAAGAGCAAATAATTATCTTACCAATTATAACCTTAACTAAAATGACCAATCAAATAACATCAGCAGTAAAAACCTATGCAGCCATTGGTGCTGTTATTGGATGGTTTGCCTTATTACTCCAACTCTACCTCATTATTGTAAACCGTGTGGCATCTGTGCCGGAAACTATTATCCGTTACTTTAGTTTTTTTACCATACTTACTAATATACTCGTTGCTGTTAATTTTACCCAGGTGTATTTAAAAGGTATAAATGAAAAAGGTGTTTTTTTTGTGCGACCAAAAACTTTAACTGCCATTGCAGTTTATATTACCGTTGTTGGATTAATCTATAATGTCATTTTACGTTTTCTTTGGGCTCCCGTTGGAATGGCAAAACTTGTTGATGAATTATTGCATTCGCTTATTCCTCTTGGCTATATTTTATTCTGGTTAAAATTTGTGCCTAAGCAAAATATGGAATGGAGAAATGTTTTATCCTGGACGATCTACCCTTTACTATATTTAAGTTATACCCTTTTACGTGGCCCTTCAGCACAATGGTATCCGTATCCTTTTGTAGATGTTATTACTTTGGGTTACAATAAAGTATTTTTCAACAGCGCTATGGTATGTGTTGTATTTATATTCTTTTCGCTTTTATTTATTGGCATTGCAAAAAAGATGAGTAAGGGTTCTGTATAAAATACCGCAAATATCTAATCCTGTAGCGCAATATTTTTTAATAGCCCCGATCCTTTAGGGTTACAAATAAAAAACTTTACCGGCTTTAGCCAAATTGCACAAAGTGTAATTTGACCGAAAACAAAAACCATTCTTTGGCTAAAGAACCCAACAATTAATTTATCAAATGTTTAATCCTGTAAAAAGAGTAAATTGTATTTGAAATACAAAATATGGAAATACAAAAAGATATCCGCCTTGCAGTTTTAATTGATGCCGATAATGTGCCTTACAGCAATGTAAAAGGTGTAATGGAAGAAATTGCCAAATATGGAACGCCAACTTTTAAAAGAATTTATGGCGACTGGACAAAGCCCACCGTTAGTGGCTGGAAAAATGTGCTGTTAGAAAATGCCATCACTCCCATTCAGCAATACAGTTATACCAGCGGCAAAAACAGCAGCGACAGTGCACTGATTATTGATGCCATGGATATTTTATACTCCGGTAAAGCAGATGGCTTTTGCATTGTAAGCAGCGACAGCGATTTTACAAGGTTGGCTACAAGATTAAGAGAAGCCGGTATGAAAGTTTTTGGCATTGGTCAAAAGAAAACACCCAACGCTTTTATTGTAGCCTGCGATAAATTTATTTACATGGAAATTATTCCTGTATTTGAAGCGGAGCCTGAAGAAACAACTACTGCTGCAAAAACAAAAACCGCTATTCCCAAACCAAAGGCATTAGTGGATAAACTCAATAAGGAAACTTTGAAATTAATTGCCCACACTATTAACGATCTGGCCGATGAAAATGGCTGGGCTTTTTTAGGTGATGTAGGTAATTTAGTACTGAAAAAGCAACCCAATTTCGATCCGAGAAATTATGGTTTTCAAAAATTAACACCGCTAATAAAATCTTTACCGCAATTTGAAATTGATAAAAGAGAAACGGACAAGGCGGGGATAAAGTTGGTGTATATAAGGAATAAGGAATAAGGATTCTGATTAAAATTTGAAATATAATTGCTGCATGAATAAGTGCTATAAACTAGGTATTATAACAATAAATTTTCCAGACGAAAACCAAACCAATTTTTCAATCTTTGAAGATCTGGCAGAATTGTTTGGAAAGGAATATCAAAACGAAGCTGTAAAACTTTTAAGTGCTAAACTCAAAGACATAAAACCTAAACCCACTATTGATTATGAAAGCGACAATGTAAGCATAACTACTTCCAACACTGACACTTTGCTTTCTGTAATCGATTCTATTATTGAACTTTGCACTAATAAAAATAAAAAATTGTTTTTGGAGATTAATAGGGAAGAATTAAATATAGTATTTGAAAATGCGAAAAAGAATAGACCGAAGCCAAAAAAATCGAACATTGGAGATGTATTTGTAATTCCTTTGTGCGACAATACTTTTTCAATAGGACAGGTGATCGATAAAAAGCATCATTGCACTTGTGCGTTATTTGAAATTCGTATAAACCTAATCCAACTTACTGTATCCGAATTTAAAAAGCTTAGGCCAATTTCAATTTTACATCTTTCAGATAATCTTTTAAGCAACGGAACATGGGAATTTCTATTCAATGAACAAGTAACATTAAATCCTAACAGCGGTTGTGGCGGCAGATACGGAGATATTGGCAGCGCATCATACAGCCCAGAAATGATTACTGATTTGGCAAATGCTTACTGGGGGATATTACCTTGGAATGTTATGTTCGACGAGAATTTTTATGATCACCTGCTGTTGAATGGTGAGTCAAGACCCAGTACAGCTTTAGTATTAAACGAAATAGAAAGACAAAAATACAGGAAGGATATTCTTAGTATTAATTGATAACAATAGTTCACTTCTCCCTGCTCCCATCATACAGCTCATACTCCAGCAACCTGCAATCAATCTTACTGGTATAAAATTCAATTCTTCTTTTTGGTTTAAGGCCAATTTTTTTTGCCAGTTCTAAATTACCTGTAAAAATATACCCGGTGTAGCCTTTGCATTTCTTTTTTAAAAAATCGCCGATGCGTTTATAAGTAATTTCCAGTTCTGCTTCCACACCTAAACGGTCGCCATATTCCGGATTAAAATAAACCACGCCATTTTCATTCTCCATCAATTGCGTTTCTTCAAAATCGCAAACAGCAAACTCAATCATTTCTTCCACACCTGCTATGCCTGCATTTATTTTGGAAATGTTTACCGCATCTTCAGTAATATCTGTTGCAATAATTTTTAATTCTGGCACATCAGTAACCTGCTCTTCTACTATTTTAAATTCATTTAAATAAAATTGTTCTGCATAATTTACCAAATGCATAAAAGCATAATTGTGGCGCAGTAAACCGGGCTTGCGTTTGGTAGCCAGCAAAGCCGCTTCAATAGCCACTGTGCCCGAGCCGCACATGGGATTAATAAATGCCGATTTTCTATCCCAGCGGCTGGCCAGCAAAGTAGCTGCAGCTAAACTTTCCAGCATAGGAGCTTTACCAGGAATTTTTCTATAGCCGTGTTTACTCAATGTCTCTCCTGAGGTATCAATAAATAATTCTGCAATAGCTTCTTTCCAGTATAAATGAATAACCGTTTTATTTAACTCCGGTCCACTGTTGGGTCGCTGCCCGGTTTTATTCCTGAACCTGTCCACAATAGCATCTTTAACTTTTACATTGGCAAATAAATTATTAGTGATGGTTTCATTATCTACATTGCTGGTAATACTAAAATATCCTTCCGCAGGAATAATGTTTTCCCATTCAAAATCTAAAAGCGTTTTGTACAATGCATCTGCATTAACTGCAGTAAATTCCTTTACCGAAAATAAAACCTGGCTGGCGCAACGCAAATTCAAATTCAGTTTTATACAATCATGTAAATTTCCTTTTAACTCCACCCCCGTTTTAAAAATACGTTCGGGCTTAAAACCTAAAGCCTCCACTTCCATTTGTAAAAATGGCGAAAGGCGGTTGCTGCAGGTAATAATAATACGGCTAATGGTTTCAAAAATTTGCATCTGCAAAACTATGGTATTTACAAAATGTTTTACTTTAAATATCGAATGCAGCATATAAAATATCGAATATGCAGCGGTTTAGTAAACGAACCTGTTTGCCATTAAAAACATTCGTCATTCCACATTTATAAATTCGATATTCCCCTAACTTTGTTTTATGTTAAATATCAGTAACCGTGGCCTTCAAATGCCGGCTTCTCCCATTCGTAAGCTGGTACCTTATGCCGAAGCGGCAAAAAAGAAAGGCACCAAAGTGTATCATTTAAATATTGGCCAGCCCGATATTGAAACACCCAAACAATGTTTGGATGCAGTACGCCATGCCGATTTTAAAGTGCTTGAATACAGTCACAGTGCAGGCAACGAAAGCTACCGTAAAAAGTTAACTCAGTATTATAAAAAAGTGGGTATTAATGTTACCGCTGAACAAATTATTATTACAACCGGCGGAAGTGAGGCTATCATTTTTGGTTTTATGGCTTGCATGGATGCAGGCGATGAAGTAATTATTCCTGAACCATTTTATGCCAACTACAATGGCTTTGCTGTAGAAGCTGGCGTAACGGTAATACCCATTACTTCATCTATTGAAAATGGATTTGCATTACCACCCATTGAGGAATTTGAAAAAGCAATTACACCAAAAACAAAAGGCATTGTTATTTGCAATCCTAATAATCCTACGGGATATTTATACAGCGCTGCTGAAATGGAAGTGCTGAAGCAGATCATCATCAAACACAATTTATATTTATTTGCAGATGAGGCTTACCGTGAGTTTTGTTATGAAGGTACCCATACCAGCGCCATGCATTTAACGGGTGTGGATGATAATGTTATTTTGATGGACACCATCAGTAAAAGATACAGTGCCTGTGGCGGCCGCATTGGTGCTTTTGTTACAAAAAATAAAAATCTTTTAGCGGCCACCATGAAATTTGCACAGGCAAGATTGAGCCCGCCATCCTTTGCACAAATTTTAGGCGAAGCTGCAGTTGATTTACCCGATGATTATTTTGATACCACCAAAGCTGAATATAAATTACGCAGGGATACCATTGTAAAAAGATTAAATAATATACCCGGAGTTTTTTGCCCC
>NZ_JANPCM010000155.1:0-1809 GCF_031430955.1 Ferruginibacter sp. | reverse complement strand
GTTAATGGCATAGGATAAATAAAGTTAGCGATATCATCTTGCACCACTACACCAGGGGCTTTACTTAACAAATCTTTAAGTTCATTTAAATCAAAATCATTTTCAAATTCAATATTCACACTTTCGCTATGCCCGCCCATTACAGGGATACGAACCGTTGTTGCAGTAACTTTTATATTGGCATCACCAATAATTTTAACTGTTTCATTGGTCATCTTCATTTCTTCTTTGGTGTAGCCATTATCTAAAAACACATCAATTTGCGGAATGGCATTTAAATCAATCGGATATTTGTAAGCCATTTCTCCCTGTACGCCTTTTCTTTCGTTCATTAATTGTTCTACCGCTTTTACACCGGTGCCGGTAACACTTTGGTAAGTACTTACCACCACTCTTTTAATTTTATATTTATCATGCAATGGTTTTAACACCACCACCATTTGAATAGTTGAACAGTTTGGGTTAGCAATAATCTTATCAGCTGCAGTTAATACGTTTGCATTAACTTCCGGTACCACTAATTTTTTTGTGGCATCCATGCGCCAGGCACTGGAGTTATCAATAACAGTAATACCTGCAGCTGCAAACTGTGGTGCCAGTTCCAGTGATGTTCCTCCTCCAGCAGAAAAAATAGCTACATCCGGTTTTGCTGCAATAGCGTCGGCATAACCAACAATTTTGTACTTTTTCCCTTTAAACTCCACTTCTTTACCAATAGATCTTTCCGATGCAACAGGAATTAATTCCTCTACCGGAAAATTTCTTTCTGCCAATACCTGTAACATTTTTGTGCCTACTAAACCTGTGGCGCCTACTACTGCAACTTTCATTTTTTGTTTTTTATTTTGTTTAATAATAAAACCCTGTAATTCCCCTTTAGGGGATGGGGGCAAAAAAAAGCCTTCCCGTTTTAGGAAGGCCTGTATTTATTTTAAAATAAAACAATCATACCTTCTCTTTGCAAAAAGATTTTTTCGAATGTTTTATGTATTTTATTGCGTTCATTGATGGCACAAAGTAAACACAAAGTATAATTCCTTCCAAATTATTTATATTTATAAATATTAAAACAGGTTTAAATGCTTAAAAAATATTGTTTACTTATTGTTTTTTGTTTTGCAGTATTTTTTGGTAAACCTCAAGTAGTCAACCGGTTTGATATAGTAATAGATGAATTAATGGCCGACCCAACGCCGCAAATAAATTTACCCAATAACGAATGGATAGAATTACGAAATACCACTGCAATTACAATTAATCTATCAGGTTGGCGCATTGCTGATGCAACTGGAATCAGCGGCCCGATGCCCTCTTACAATTTATTGCCCGATAGTTTTGTTATTGTGTGTACAGCAAGTGCAGTAGCCGCAATGAGTGCATACGGGCCAACAATATCCGTTACAAGTTTTCCATCTTTAGATAACACAGGCGACGTGATTTATTTACGCAGTCCGCAAAATAAAATTATACATACTGTAAATTATACCGATGCCTGGTACCAGAATGAATTAAAAAAAGATGGCGGCTGGACATTGGAAATGATTGACACTAAAAATCCCTGCAGCGGTTTCAGCAACTGGAAAGCAAGTGTCGATTTAAAAGGTGGCACACCGGGTAAAAAAAATTCGGTTGATGCAATAAACGCAGATGCATCACCACCGCAACTATTACGGGCATTTGCAACAGACAGTATAAATATTGTTTTGGTTTTTGACGAGCCATTGGATAGTGTAAAAGCTGCCACAGCAAATAATTATTCCATCAGCGATGGCATTGGTGTACCGCAACAAGCCATTACCGTTTCTCCTG
>NZ_JANPCM010000154.1:0-3423 GCF_031430955.1 Ferruginibacter sp. | reverse complement strand
ATTTATTGGCACTAAAGATATGCCCTTTGAAATATTCAGGGAAAGCACACAAACTAATATTTATGCTACATTAATTGGATCAATAGGAAAATTATTTACCGGAAATTGATAAGAAATATTGTTTGGCGTAATTTTCAATTTTATAGTTGCTTTTACTTTTTGAAATATTTTATGGAAGAAATAATGACATTGGAAGAAGTTGCTAAGTATTTAAAAATGCAACCGCAAACAATTTATATATGGGCTCAAACGGGCAAAATTCCAGCTGCCAAAATTGGAAAAGAATGGCGTTTTAGAAAAGACATAATTGACGAATGGTTTAAACAGCATATTGATGAAAAATTTAAACCGCTAATTAAACAGATGAGCCAAAAAAAATAAACCCTGACCAATTAAAATTTATATGTGCCTCGACAGTGTAGAATTAATAATGGAAATTGAATTACTTTTTGCCGATTCAAGATAAAAACGGCTAAAAAAAATTAAGAATGTATGGAAAGTTTAGCCGCTAATCAACTAAAACAATATTTAGAATCTGATGAAGTTTTGATTTGGGCAGGGCAACCTAAAAAGGGAATTGTTTTCGAGATTAGTGATATTTTTAAAACTATATTTATTTTAGCATTTTTCATATTTACATACATTGCGATTAAATTACTGGCACAAATTTCAATAATGATAGCAATCCCAATTGGGATTATTTTCTTTTCAGGCTTGATTGTATTAGGATTGGGGAGATTTTTCATTGACGCTGAATTAAGAAAAAAAACTTTTTATGGACTGACAAACAAAAGGATAATAATAACATCCAGTTTAGCACATAAAAAAATCCAATCAGTCTACTTTAGCTCAAAACCTAAAATTGAATTCATACCAAATCTTGATGGCACATCTACTATAGACTTAGGAATAAAAGAACTAATAGGATCTGGCCAAGGAGGAGTAAAGTGGATCCCTAATATTAAAGCTTATACGTCCTTGTATCGACTTTCTGAAGGAGAGATTGTTCACAAAAAAATAAGAGAAATCAAAGATACAAGTTGAAAACGAACTATTAACATCCTCGTTTGCGTTTAATATGCAGCGTAAGCATAGCAGCATAGCGTACCAACGCCGCATCTTGTTCTCTGCACTCAAACTACAGTACTCCAAAACTCTTTCGTTTATATTTATTAATTCCAAACATCCCTCTTCGTATCAACGTTACGCACCAGGTATTTTGCCCCGGCCAAAAAATTCACCTGTATGACATTTTTTTTACAATAAAAGTAAAATCAATGACCCCTTTAAATTTTAAACAGGCTGTCTCAAAAACAAACAAATCTGTAACATTGAGTTTATCGAAATGTTTACAGATTTGTTTGCCAGCAATTGTAATATTTAGATGACCTCAATATTATAATCGCTGGTACTTTTGAGACAGCCTCTTTAAAATTTATTTTTTTATATTAAAGAATTAAAGCTTAACCAGTTTTAATTGCTTTTTATTAGCCCCCTGCATCACTTCTAAATAATATATACCTGCACGGTAATTGTTACCAATTTTTACAACCCCGTTGGAAGCAATGTTAGAACGTTGTTCTATTACCCTCCCATTTATATCAGTAATTCTGATACTGCTTTTTTCGGTTGAAATGCCATCAATCAACACATTAAAACCTGCTTTGGACGGATTAGGATAACCACTGATGGCAAAACTCTTTTCAGAAATTAAGGAAATACCTTCAGCAACAACTGAAGCGGATGTGGAACTTGAGGTAATCACTTCGCCTTTATTATTTAAAGGACAACCAATGTTGTTTAATTGATCAAGATAAGTAGCAAGTGAACCGGCATCTGTAAACGATCCACCAACATAAGTGGTAGCATTTACGGTTACATTTGGTAAAGAAGCTGCACCGGTGTTGAACATATTTCTAACTGCTGTCCATACTTCTGCAACCGTATAAGGATAAAAGCCTCTTCCGGCATTTAACAATCCAGCTACACCCTGGCGGGCAAGGTTGTTGTATCCGCCACCACCAAGTTCAAGCGCATTTTGAAGAGTAGTTACTCCCAGTGTAATAACACTACGACCATTGGTTATATTGAACACACCGGAGAATGTTTGTGTTCTGCTGTAACCTGCACCAGTCCAGGCGGCATCTTTAGCATTTTTCCAATACCCATGGCTGCATCCCAGATTACCACGAACAACAGGTGCACAGTCAGCCGGGCCTACTTCTATGATAACAGGAAGTGTAGTTGGTCCGAGGTTTTCGTTAATCTGAGATATCATAAATTGATTAAACCAGTCGTTCCATTTACCTAAAGGATCGTTTGTTCCACCATTATAGGGATATGACATCATTACAAGCAGCTGGGTATAATCTTCACCATTAGAAAAAGTTCCTGCATGATTGTTTGGTTCGCCTACATTCCAGTTCCTGAAATCTTCGCAATTAGGTTGGCCATTGGACCATACAAAATTATTTTCTACAGCCGCATCTGTTAACCCAATCCAGGGGTTGCGAAAATTACGCCAGTCTGTACCATAGGACATACCGTTGCCCCCATAATGGGCAATGTTATAAGCCAGCATAAGATTAGTGACACAAGTGTTTTCTGCTGCATTTACAATGGCTGCCGCATAAACCTGGTCGTCAGGAACAGCAGTTTTAGATTGAAAATCCGCAACTACACCATTAATGTTGATGCCAAAAACAAAAGCTTGCGAAATGTAATAATTGTGACCATTACAAGCACCCAGATAGTCATAACCCGCTACCGGACCTTGCGCCTGAATAAATGTTCCGGAGAGTAAAAAAAGGGCAACCAGGGCCTTTCTTACGTTTTGCTTAATAAAAGTAAATAGAAAGTGTACCATAACGTTAGGTTTTATGTGATTAAAAAAAAATACAAATAATTAAAGGGGTTAATTATTTTTTTCGAGAAGATACTGATGGTAATTCAAAATAAGAAATTAGAAAGAATTGTTCATGGGAATATGGGTGCAGTAAAACAGATATGGCCGTAAAAGTAAATAACTTAATTGAGAAATCAAAAAAAACAGTATTGTTTATTTTTAATTATTTTTCTACGCTCTTGGTAACCCGAAACCCATTCACCGCCGGTGTACGTTATGCAGCGTAAGCATTGTGGCAGAGTGTGCCAACGCCACTGCGTTAGCTTTGCTGCCGGTAGTACCTGCACAACTGTTCGGAAGATTTTACTTTTTCCAGCGGAACAATTTATGGGTAGCTGAAATGTTGATGATTGGATTTTCGTTCCTTGGGAACGGTTTGTGCTTTTTTTGAGTGAACACAATTTGTAATACCGCCTTTAATAAATATTGCCTGGCAAGGACATAATACGTTCCGCCGGAACGTAAAAACAATTGTATAAATTTTTGCTACCTGTAAAATGTTCCTGGCGGAACATAAA
>NZ_JANPCM010000153.1:0-1614 GCF_031430955.1 Ferruginibacter sp. | reverse complement strand
CTGAAATATTGTCTTTTATGTAACCGGATTGAACAGTACCATCGGCCATAGTAATACTTGCCTTGGTGTAACCTTCTGGGGTTGAGTTTTGAGCATTTACTGTTGCAGTTAAAATGCATAATGCCATTGCTAAAAAAGTTGGTTTAATTTTCATGACTGTAAATTTTGGTGTTTTATAAAATGGTTAAATGTTAATTTGATACTGCAAGAGTAATTGGGTAAATTCGATATTTACAGTAAAAAAGAGTGAGCTGAAGAAAAAACGGAGTGAATTGTACTGTTGGCACAATCTAAAAATGCAGGTATGCTGATGAAATGTATCAGGCTAATTTTCATAATATTTTTTTCTGTTGGTACAAACTTTTTACTTGCCCAGCCAAAGTGGGTAAATGTGGATGAGCAGTTTCAGCCATTACCTAAAAATTTTCATGTGTATAAAACAACAGATAGCCTGGATGGTAAACCTTTTATTGCCTATTATGCCGAGGCAAAATTAAAAGACAAAGATTTAGATTTTACAACAGACACTACTTACAAAAGAAGGCTTACCCCTCAACAGTTTTTTGAAAAAAATAATCAACCGCTCCTCGTTGTAAACAGTACATTTTTTAATTTTGATAAAAACCAAAATTTAAATGTGGTAATTAAAGATGGAAAAGTTGTGTCTTACAACATACATACCATTGCCGGCAGAGGAAAAGATACCTTCACTTACAGGCATCCGATGGGCAGTGCAATTGGAATTAGTAAAAAAAGAAAGCCTGATGTGGCTTGGGTGTTCACAGATTCCTCACATGAATTTTCTTTTGCATCGCAAAGACCTTATCAAGCTTATAAAGACTCTGCTACGGGTTTTCTTTTCAAAAGTGTATCAAAAAATACAATTTTATTTCAAAGGGAAATTGGTGCAAGGCATGGCGAAAATTATGATCCGCATTTAAATAAATGGAAAATGAAAACAGCAGTTGGCGGCGGCCCTGTACTTGTTCAAGATGGTAAAATAAAAATCACCAATAATGAAGAATTAAAATTTGGTGGTAAAGCCATTGAGGACAAACATCCCCGTACCTGCATGGGCTATACTAAAGATGGCCGTTTAATAGTAATGGTTATACAGGGGAGGTTTCCCGGCAAAGCCGATGGGGCAACACTTACACAACAAGCCCGGTTACTGGTTGCCCTTGGCTGTGAGGAAGCATTAAATTTAGATGGTGGCGGCAGCAGTTGTATGCTTATTAATGGCAAGGAAACTATTAAACCGAGCGATAAAGAAGGGGAGAGGGCTGTACCCGCCGTATTTATAATCAAGTATAAATAGTTTTATTTTCTTCTAAATATACCATTATAATCATACTTCATTGTTTAAAGCAACTTTTGGCATGATTTTTTCAACTTAGTACGAAACAAAATCTACTAAAATGAAAACATTGAAATTTATTGTACTGGGTTTAACTTTAATGGCGTGTACAACCATTGTATTTATCTCCTGTAAAAAAGACAACGAATCTACTTCTACCTTACAAATTAGGTTAACAGATGCCCCAACCGCTTTTGACGAAGTAAATGTTGATATCAGAGAAATTAATGTAAAATTCAGCGATGATACCAGCGGCA